>JAFVAA010000854.1 GCA_017476305.1 Lachnospiraceae bacterium | reverse complement strand
CCTGTGCCCACAAAATGGTATAAGTTATTTTGTGATAGTTCCTAAGGATATTGGCATAAGTAGTCATATTAGTCTGTCAGTTTGACAATAGTGAATCTCTCTACACAAAAAATTGATTTTTTTGTGTAGAGAGCAATAAATTGAAAGGGAGGCAAATGCCATGTCAACAACGATTAACACAAATTATAGTCAGTTTTACAAAGGGTCGGAACAGATTAGTAATACCAGTTCTGATCAAGGGAAAAAGGATACTGTTGTCCGGTATGAGTTCAACACGACCGATGAAAAGGGCAACAAGGTTACGGATAAGATGTCCAATGAGGAAACCATGCGGACACTGAACGATATTTCATCGCAGTATGGCGATAATGTAATCGTGGAGTTTTCTGGCGATGGATTGGCGGCTTTGAATGAACACAAGGGAAAGATACCGATTCCGGAGGAGCCGACGAGGGAAATTCCTGAGGAAATGATTACTTTTTTTGATAAATCGGCGAATTATTTACCGGAATATTCAGGCATCTATAGTGTAGATAAAGCGATTGCGACTGCGGTGGAGAATTGCAGTAAAGAAGAGCAGGCATTTGTATATGATATCATTCGACAGAATTTCCTTATGGGAAATAGAGGTGATATGACAGAGGGAGAACGGCAGGCCAATATATCGTTAGGAATGAAGAAGGCGGAATATGCGGCAGGAAGTTTTATTTCCCAAGAAAGCAAAAAAGCATTTTTAGATGCAATGGAGTCTGTTGCAAAATTAGCAAGTGCCGGAAAAGCAGATGAAGCCGGAAATATGAATTATGGCGTAAAAAAGGGAAATTATTTAGGGCATGGAAGCAATTTAGTTTATACAACGGATGGTCTTGATATGATGAAGACAATGGATGCAAAAGCTTATGAAGAATATCAAAAAATCAGCAGGGAAAGCAGTAATGCTGACAGACCTTTGAATGCATTAAGATACCTGACCAATTGGTATGCTGATTCAGTAAAGAAAAATCCCAACATGATTGTTCAATATGAAAAGCAGTCGGATGAACATGTTGAAAAGAAAGTAAATAATCAGAAATTGGATAAAACATTTGCGGATATACAGACTGAAAATAAAGCCGCATTTATTGAGAGCTTGAAGGCTTTTCAGAACAAGAATCCTGCTTTCCTTGTCTCTATAATAAATCGGGAACTGGCTTTGGCGTTTTGGGGAAAATAGGGAAAACATCATTCTTTTGGAGAGTAAAGAGATTATAAACTAAAAATATAGGTAGTCGGAATGATTATCGCAGCTTAATGGAAAGGGAAGGACGGTGTTTTTATGATGACTACGAATAATCTGATTTCATCTGTGGGCGATACCTATAGCTATACTGCCGTTATTTCTAAAAAATCAACGGTTCAGACGGAAAGCGTAGCTCCCACGATGTCTAAGGAAGAGAAATTGGATGCTTTCAAAAAAGAGGTGTGGGACGAGATAGACCGTATGCCGTGGAATACGGGCATGAATACTTCTATACAAATAACGGATAAGGCATTTGAACGGATGATGAACGATACAGATTTCAAGGATAGAATGATGAGCGCACTGCAAAAAGAGGCAGTTGCGGAACAGCCGCCGGGAGATACTGTGCTTATTTGGATTGATGATAATGGGAAGAAAGCATATGCCTATATGGATATTGAAGCGGGGCATCAGGCATTTGCTGCTCATTCGAAGGACAAGGACATTTTTTATGTCAAAAAGGCGAAAAAGGATGAGTTGAATGAAGCGTGGGAACAGGCAAGGGTCAGAAGACAGGAACAGCGGGAATACCTTGAGAAAAAATATAATGCTGAGCAGTATTTGAAAAAAGTATTTGCGCATCAGGATGAGATAGCAAAGCTATATGATGAAGCGGTAAACGTGAGAATTGAATCGCCTTGATTGGTGTAATAAAAAACACTTATAAAAAGGATGGCATAGCAGTTCATTTTGAGGTGATTTGCTCTTTGGGTATCTTTGATTTATAACTGTCTGCAAGGGAATGTTTACCCTGCTTCATATAAAGGGCATAGATATACTGCCGGACACTTTTCAGATAATCATTGCTCTGTGGCATGGTATGCTGAAAAATATGTTCTGCCCCCAATAAGAAATGCTCTGCTTCGGAGTAGCGGCATTGTTTTAGGGCTATGATGCCCCGGATAAGTATACAGATTCCATAATCCAGAGAATCTGTGCCGAGCTTCTCTGTGACAATCATCTCGTAGTGAGCCAGTATATTCTCCGCTTCGTCTGTGCGGTTCTGGGCAAGCCGGACATTGGTAAGGTTCATCATTTGCTGGAGCAGATCGTGTGTTTCCACCAGATCAAGCTCTTTATGCTTTATACGGATCAGGAATGCTTTCTCAAAATAAGCAGCAGCATCGTCCTTTTTATAAAGGGACGTGTATATAGTTCCAACATTATTGTACAGGTTTGAGAGCAGGCTTACGGTACGCTGGTCGATGGTCTGTGCATATTCTTTTTCCATGATTTCGATGGCACGTTTTCGTTTCTTAAGAGCCTTTTCTGCATTGTTATCCTCTAAAAGAAGCTCCGCTTTATAATCAAGCAGCAATGCACGGTCACATGGGGCGGCTATATGAAATTCATTCATGATATATTCAATCCGCTCTAAAAGTTTTTGGAGCTGTTCATCGGCTTTGTATTTCTCAAAATATGGGAAAAGATGCTGCAAAAAATGCAGGTATTCCTCTGCGTCATCCACAATGATGTGATTGATCATGCTGTCAATGGCATTTATGATGACAGATGGTCTGCTGACATCAAGTCCGTGCACGAGGATGATAGCGTGAAAATAATTCCAAAGAGTTCGGCAGGAGGAGATAGTCGGCTGCGTCTCTTTCTCTGTGATCTCCTGAATCAAAGGTAAACGCTTCATAGTCCGTACCTCCCCAACTATCTAAAGATGTGAGATAATCATAACAGTTTAAAAAGTCTAAAAAATTCAGCCAGACTTTTTAGACAAACTATGTTTTGGAGGTTATCTACAGGGCATCTGAATCTTCGATGATCGCCAGACAGCTCCGTGTGCAGCAGTGGGCAGATGACATCAGGGAATGTAATGCCAGACCAGCAGGCATGACCGTT
>JAFVAA010000853.1 GCA_017476305.1 Lachnospiraceae bacterium | reverse complement strand
TTGAATTTTTGAGGAAGCTGATGCCGCAATATCCGCTTCCGACGATTATGTTAAGTTCCTTGAATTCGGCTGTGTTTGATGCTTTAGCGGCAGGTGCAGTGGATTTTGTGAATAAACCGCAGAATATGAAACCGGAGGAGCTCAGTAAGTGGGTGGAGGAAGAACTTTTGCTGAAAATCCGGACGGCTGTTACGGCGAGGGTACCGAACAGAGGAGCGCGAACGGGACCTGTGGCGAAGCCTGTGGGGCAGGCGCCGAGACCTTTACCGAATTCCGCGAATGGCAGGGATTATAAGGATAAGATTTTGGCGATCGGGGCTTCTACCGGTGGTACGGAAGCGATTTATAATGTAGTGAAGGATCTTCACCCGGATATTCCGGGAACCGTGATGGTGCAGCATATGCCGCCGGGGTTTACCAGGATGTATGCAGAAAGGCTGAATACCCAATGTGAAGTCAGTGTAAAGGAAGCACAGGACGGAGATCTCGTGGAGCGCGGAAAGATCCTTCTGGCACCGGGCGACAGACAGATGCGCCTTGTAAAAACCGGAGGAATGTACCGCGTGGAGGTAAAGCCGGGCGAAAAGGTCAGCGGTCACTGTCCATCCGTGGATGTGCTGTTTGATTCTGTGGCGAAGGTTGCCGGGAGCAATGCACTCGGGGTGATTCTGACCGGAATGGGTGCAGATGGTGCAAAGGGGCTTTTAGCGATGCGGAAGGGCGGTGCGAGGACCATCGGACAGGATGAGAAAACCTGCGTGGTCTATGGAATGCCCAAAGTAGCTTTTGATATTGGGGCTGTGGAAAGACAGGCTCCGTTAGAGAAGGTCGCGGGAATGATATATAATGTATTAAATTCTATGCCATAGGCAGTAAAGGCGCTTTGTAAATAATAACTGCCATAGATATATTTATAATATGCTTTGCGTTATTTTGTATTTTGTTATATAATAAAAAGATAATACGGCTTTTATGGATGACATCTTGGCATTGAGGCAAGACCCGCATTCTGTTCGAGTGATATCGGGAGGCTTGTATGTGGGTTTTAAGAAGTCAACAATAAAAAGGAAAATGGAGGAAAGAATATGAGAACATTAATTGCAGAGGATGATTTTGCCAGCAGAAAGTTTATGCTTAAGTTTTTATCAAAGTACGGGGAGTGCGATCCTACGGTTGATGGAATGGAAGCAGTCGATGCTTATTTGATGGGATTGGAGGCAGATATGCCATATGATCTGGTGTGCCTTGACATTATGATGCCAAAGCTTGACGGGTATCAGGCATTAAAGGCGATACGGGATATCGAGGATGAGAGGAATATCCCGGAGAATAAGCGTGCAAAGATTATTATGACAACTGCATTGAACGAAGGGGCAAATGTAAACAGAGCATTTGACCTTGGCTGTGTCGCATATGCCGGAAAACCGATCGATCAGGCAAAGTTTGAAAATGTACTGCGAAAGTTGGAGTTGATTTAATGTCTGATTAAAATAAATTCATGTTTTTTATGCGGAAGAAAACGTGGAAGGGAGGATTCTATGGCAGATGATATGATTACGGAAGGAATGCTTGACATGTTCATCTTCGAGACGGAGCAGGGCTTGGAAACTCTGGAAAATGTCGGTCTTGACAGCAGGGATGCCGGCGAGTTTGATGATGATCATGTAAATGAGATCTTTCGTATAATGCATACGATTAAGGGAGCTTCTGCGGTAATGATGTACCAGAATATTGCTACTTTGGCACATAAATTGGAGGATGTTTTCTATTTTATCAGAGAGAGCAAACCGGAGAATATTCCTCATGCAGAGCTTTTGGATTATATTTTTGAGGTATCGGATTTTATCAATGGGGAGTTGGAGAAAATCAAGGAAGGCTCTGATCCGGATGGCGTAGCGGATGAGCTGATTGCGAACCTGGATACGTATTTAAAAAAGATTCAGGGAAGTGCAGGGGGCGGTTCTGCGAAAAAGGAGGAAGCACCACCGGCACATGCACCGGAGGAGGATAAGCCTCATTTCTATATCGCTCCGGTAGCTTCTGAGGACAGCCATTTTTACAGTATCTATATCACATACAGTCCGGATACGGATATGGCAAATATTAAAGCATATATTGCAGTCAATGCGTTAAAGGGAATTGCAGAGGACATTTTGTTTACACCTTCTGATATTATTTCCAATCCGGATAGTGCCAGCGTGGTTTTGGAATTTGGATTTAAGATCGCGCTTCAGACGACGGAAACTGCAGATGTGATCATGGATCTGATCAATACCAGCTCAGGGATCGATCAGGTGGAGGTCAATGAGTGTACCAGTGATGAGTTTTTGAAATTCTGTGCAGAAGCAGAAGCAGGAAATCATCCGGGTTCTTCTGCAGGCGAGGTGCTTCTCGGGCCGATCGAACAGCCTACAGTACGTACGGATGCGAAACCGAAGGAAATTCCTCTGACAGAGGAGGAGGAAAAGGTTTCTGTCGCAAGAAAGGCAGAAAAGGAAGAGGAGCAGGAAAAGAAAAAGCTGGCCCCGAAAAAGAAGAAGCCGGCGAAAAAGGCAGAAACACAGAGCTTTATCAGTGTAAACATCCAGAAGATGGATCTTTTGATGGATCTCATCGGAGAGCTGGTCATTGCGCAGTCTGTGGTACTCCAGAATCCGGATCTGAAGGTTCCGGGACTCGACCTTTCGAATTTCCAGAAGGCAGCAGTTCAGCTTACGAAGATTTCTTCGGAGCTGCAGGATGCGATCATGGCGATGCGAATGATGCCGCTTAAAAACACATTCCAGAAGATGAATCGTATTGTATACGATACTTCGAAAAAGCTTGGAAAGGATATAGAGCTTGAGGTCATTGGAGAAGACACGGAGGTAGATAAGAACATTATCGAGCACGTTTCGGATCCTTTGATGCATCTGATCCGTAATTCTGTAGATCACGGGATCGAGAGCAATGAAAAGCGTCAGGAAATCGGAAAGCATGAAAAGGGCAAGATCGTTCTGGCAGCGAAGAATGAAGGCGGTCAGGTCTGGATCAGCGTTTCGGATAATGGAAAGGGCTTAAAGCGGGATGAAATTTTAGAGAAGGCAAAGAAAAATGGTCTTTTAGGGAATCGCTCCGAGCGTGACCTGACGGATAAAGAGGTCTTTAATTTCATCACACTTCCGGGCTTTTCGACGAAGAAGCAGGTAACGGAGTATTCCGGCCGTGGTGTGGGAATGGACGTTGTGGTGAAGAATATTCAGGAAGTCGGTGGAGTCCTGGAGATTGAAAGCGAAGAGGGAAAAGGCTCTACGATGACGATGAAAATTCCTCTGACGCTTGCTATCATCGATGGAATGATCTTTTCTGTAGCAGGCACGAATTTTGTATCGGCGACAAATGCGGTATCTGAATTTATTCGTGTCGATGAGGATCAGCTGGTGATTGAGCCGGATGGGGAAGAATATGTGATGATTCGTGAAATCTGTTATCCACTGGTACGGTTGAATCGTTTTTATCATATGTCAAATTCAAAGGAAAATCTCAGTGATGGAATTGTGATCATTTTAAATCATGAGGACAGAAAGATTGCGGTTTTCGCAGATGAGCTGGTGGGAGAGCAGGAAATCGTAGTAAAGCCGATTCCAAGCTATATCAAAAAGGTAAAGGGAATTTCCGGTTGTACACAGCTTGGAGACGGAAGTATCAGTCTGATCCTGGATATCGGGGATTTGATTGGTAAATAACGGGAGGTAGTTATGTCAAAAGAGAATCTGAAACAGGTATTAAATGATGAAGAAATCGTAACTGAGAATAAAAAGCAGTATATGACATTTCGCAGCTGTGATGAGGTCTATGGCCTGTCTCTGGAAAACGTGAGTGAGATCATAGGCTTGCAGCAGTTTACCGAAATCCCTGAAACGGAGGATTACATCAGAGGACTTATCAATCTGCGTGGAAAGGTGATTCCTGTCGTGGATGTCAGAATCCGTTTTGGAAGAGAACAGTTAGAATATACAGACCGTACCAGTGTGATCGTGATTCAGGTCAAGGGTACGGTATTAGGGTTGATTGTCGATGGGATTGAGGGAGTTGTAGAAATTGGGGAGAGCGAAGTGTCTGCACCGCCGAGCGTCAGTACGATTGAGCAGCAGGCTCAGAAGTTCGTATTTGGGATCGGTCGTGTGAATGGAGAGGTGAAGCTTCTTTTGGATGCGGAAAAGCTGATCAATGATTCAGAAGAGGAAGAAGAATCTGAGGATGAGGAGGAGTAGTGCAGTATGAGAAAATTGTCATTAAAGGGCAAACTGATTTTTTTAGTGACCTGTATGATCGTATATGTGACTTTGTTTTTTTGCATTTTGGGTTTCAGAACCTATAATTCGTCAAAAAAATATACGGAAGTCATCAATAAGTATGATACGATTTGTTATGATATAGCGGAGATGAATGTATATATCAGCAGGATGCAGGCAATGGTGGTAGAAATGACAGGCAGCTCCTTTACAACTGCAGAATATCAGAGTGCGACAAGTGAGTTTGAATCGATTGATAAGAATCTGGAGGAATATAAGGAGGCTTTGGAAAAACTGATTACAGACAGCAGCCTGAAGGAAAAATACGATACTCTTTTAGCGAATATGGCAAAAGAAAAGACATATGCCATGCAGATTTCGGAAAAGCTTCAAAATAGTGAAAGAATCGGTGCAACGAGCATCTATAAAAACAGCTATGCTGAATTGACAGAAACAGATGATGTGCTGATCGATGAGATTTCTGCGAAAAGCAAGGAGCTTGCTTCGAAAAAGATGGAGGAGGCATCTCATGCAAATTTGGTCACGCAGTATGCGACAGCCGGTTTTCTGGTGTTCTTTATCATATCCGGTGTGATTATCAGTGGAGCTGTCATTGTGGATATCCGAAGACCTTTGCAGAGCCTGGTAGGAGATATTCAGAAGCTTGCCAGCGGAGAGGTTGAAATCCATGTAGAAAAGCATAATAACGATGAGATTGGTCAGGTGGCGGATGCGGTCAATCTTTTGGCAGAAAAGAACAGACATACCGCAGATATGGTAGAAAGTATGTCTGGTGGAGATTTCTCGATCGACATCATTCCTGCGACCGAAAATGATGTTTTAGGTCATTCCTTAAAGAGACTGATCGATGGGAACAATGCGACGCTTTCTGAGATTCGAGAGGCTGCTGCAAAGGTAGGTTCTGAATCCGAGCAGGTAGCGATGGCGAGTCAGTCCTTAGCGCAGGGGTCTACAGAGCAGGCGAGTGCGATCGAGGAGGTGACGGCTTCGATTGCAGATATTACGGAGAGAACAAAGGTCAATGCGGAAAATGCAAAGGAAGCAAGCAC
>JAFVAA010000852.1 GCA_017476305.1 Lachnospiraceae bacterium | reverse complement strand
CCCCTTGCTAATGCCAAGTACCCTCTCCAGGTCATTCATTTTCAGGTTATGGCACTTTAGCAGAAACTTGATATTCTTTTTCAGATATGTATTGTCAAAGTTTGGCAGCTTTTCCGCATATCGCTCAATATACTCCGTCTGAATATCATATAACTCCTTATAATGCGAATGATCTGCCCTCACTCCATCATCATTTATCGCAAGTGTAAGTATGTCCTGAACACTGAGTGCTTCGACAAGCTCATGCAGCTCTGTCGGATCAACAAGATTCATTGAATAATCTTTGTACTCAAAGCTCTCTCTATTCATACCGTCTTTCTCTTTCAAAAAATCGCTCCTTTCGTCAGTGTACAACCCAATATATCATTTGTTCAATTTTCTGTCAAGTGTTCAATTTTAATTTTATATAAATTATTTGTTCAATTTTTGTATATATTGAACAAATATGTACATTGTGCACAAAAACCGTTTTTTGAAACCGTGTCAATCTATGCAGACACATTATAGCCTACTTCTATAAGCGTGACAATCTATATAAAGGTCAAAAAAATTACTCCGGTCTGACCAGCTCAAACCGGATAAACATCGCATATAGATAGCTCGCTCCAAAAACATTTAATTTCTTCGGTGTATTTATAATAGGTAAAAAGTCATTCTGGCTACTCCGCTCATCTACTACCCGATCATACGCAAACTCCACCGTCGCTCTTGTCACACCCTTTGCTTTTCTGCTGAAAAGAAGCTCACCGCCCTTATCGCCTGTCTTATTCTCCTTCACGGAATATGTAAACGGCAAGTTTTTCGCTGTCTTAAATCGGTAGCCCTCAAATGCAAGCACACATCTCCAAAGCATCTCCTTTTCCGTCTGTATGTGCTTCTGCTCCTTATCCCAATATGCCGTGATATGCCTGCAAAGTGTCTTTACCGCCGTATTCCTAATCCTATATGCCTTTGCACGATCAGCCTCCACGCTCGTCTCAGGCAGCTTATATGCCGTATTTTCGTAAGGCAGATACGAATTAACGGAAGCCTTGCTGAGTCCTGTTTCTTCGCAAATCTCCCTTTCAGAAAGTCCCTTCTTTGAAAGTGATGCGATCTTCCTCGATGCAGCCGTTGAATACGCTGCTGCCGTGATCAGAAGTTTCCGCACCTTTAATACATTCAGATCAAACTCGGCTGCCAACGCATTTAGGCTTGGGTAATGTCGATCTTCTTTTCTATCGTCAAACGAGCCATATACCTTTGCTATGGCGGTCACCAGTTCGTCCATAGACACTTCCGGATTATATCCCGGTTTCTTTTTCTTTCTTGGCATCTCCTGTATAAAATGATTTAGCTTTCTTTTCTCCAAACAAAACGATTCACGGTATCCGTATAAGACTGGATGATTTTTATGACCTTCATACTAACATTCGTATCCACATAATCCGGCACAGGAATCCCATAATCCCCATTCTCATTCATAGTTACCGCCAAATCAACGGACTGCAGCAATCCCCCGGTGGATATCCCTGATAAAATAAAACACGCCTTATCCAAAGCCTCCGGTCTTTCCGTCGATGTGCGGATGCACACCGCTGGGAACGGGTGTCCTATGGATGTAAAATAAGAAGACTCTTCCGGTAATGTCCCACTATCTGACACAACGCAGTATGCGTTCATCTGTAAACAATTATAATCGTGAAACCCCATCGGTTCGTGGGCAATCACTCTCTTATCCAGTTCAAACTTTCCTTCCATCGTCATCTTTTCCAGTCGTTTTCTTGATCTGGGATGGCAGGAATACAGGATAGGCATATCATATTTCTCCGCCATAGCATTTATGGCTGTAAATAATGACAAGAAATTTTTTTCTGTATCTATGTTTTCCTCACGATGGGCTGAAAGCAATATGTACTTCCCCTTCTCGATAGTTTTTCCAATCTCATGGCTGATCACAGTATAGATCTGTGATGCTTCTATATATTCAAGATTATTCTGCAAGACCTCTGCCATAGGCGAACCGATCACATATGTACGCTCTTTAGGTAAACCACACTCCGCCAGGTATCTCCTTGCATGCTCAGAATAAGCCAGATTCACATCCGAAATAATGTCTACTATCCTACGGTTTGTTTCTTCCGGAAGACACTCGTCCTTGCAGCGATTCCCTGCTTCCATGTGAAAAATCGGTATATGCAGCCGTTTTGCCCCTATTACAGAAAGGCAGGAGTTGGTATCTCCTAGCACTAACACAGCATTCGGCTTGATTCCCGCCATAAGCTTGTATGACTTATCTATTATGTTCCCTATCGTAGCACCGAGATCATCCCCCACTGCGTCAAGGTACACATCTGGATCGGCAAGTCCTAAATCTCTAAAGAATACCCCATTTAAATTGTAATCATAGTTTTGCCCTGTATGTGCAAGAATCGTATCAAAATATTGT
>JAFVAA010000851.1 GCA_017476305.1 Lachnospiraceae bacterium | reverse complement strand
GGCTCCCACGATCACTGCGGGATATGTGAACGCCATCCGAAGTGTCTACGTTTCTCCAAAGGAACTCCCGGAGCCTCCGGAGCCTGCAAACAACACAACAAATGCAAATCTATATCAAAGACCGGAATACAGCCCCCTTTTCGCTGACCTTTCCGGCATGCCTCCTGTTCTGATCCAGGCAGGAGGCTTCGAGGTACTGAGATCGGACAGTGAAGCCCTTGTGAAAAATTACCGGAAATACGGCTCCTTTGCCAGATTGGAAATCTATAAAAGAGGATGGCATGTTTTTCAGCTCCTTCCTACTCCTATGGCGGCAGAAGCGATGGAGCACGTCGGGAATTTTATCCAGGAACATAAATAAAGCAAAAGAAATCCGGAAATCTCACAAATGGGATGACGGATTCCTTTTGCTTTAAAATTCTAATTTTTTATACTATTCAAACCGGACTGCAATCGAATTCGCATGTGCCGTCAGCTTCTCTGCCTTCGCAAAATCCTCAATATCCGTATGGATTTTTTCCAGTGCCTCCCTCGAATAGGAAATGATACTGGATTTCTTAATAAAATCATCCACAGAAAGCGGAGAAAAGAACTTTGCCGTCCCATTGGTCGGAAGCACATGATTCGGTCCTGCAAAGTAGTCCCCTAAAGGCTCACTGCTGTACTCTCCGAGGAAAATAGCTCCGGCGTTCTTTATCCGCGTCATCGTATCAAACGGATTTTTCGTCACAATTTCCAAATGCTCCGATGCAATCTCATTGGTCACATCGATTGCATCCTCCATCGAATCCGCTACTAAAATATAACCATAGCTGTCTAACGATTTCTGAATAATCTCTTTTCTCGAAAGCACCTTCACAAAACCATCCACTTCCTCAGAGACCTTTTTCGCAAGCTCCTCGCTCGTCGTCACTAAAATCGCAGATGCCATCTCATCATGCTCTGCCTGTGACAGTAAATCTGCTGCCACAAAGCGCGGATTTGCCGTCTCGTCTGCCAGAACCAGAATCTCACTTGGACCTGCGATGGAATCAATGCTCACATGACCATACACCGCCTTTTTCGCCAGTGCCACAAAAATATTTCCGGGACCTACAATCTTATCCACCTTTTTTATGCTCTCTGTTCCATAGGCGAGGGCTGCGATTGCCTGCGCACCACCCACCTTATAAATTTCATCCACACCGGCTTCATTCGCTGCTACTAAAGTGACCGGATAAACCCTTCCATCCTTTCCCGGTGGTGTCGTCATCACAATTTTTTCCACTCCTGCCACCTTTGCCGGTAAAATATTCATAAGCACAGAGGACGGATATACCGCCTTTCCCCCCGGCACATAAACTCCCACGCGGGAAAGTGCCGTGATTTTCTGACCAAGCATCGTCCCATCCGGCTTGCTGTCAAACCAGCTGTAGCGCACCTGCTTTTCATGATAATCCCTGATATTTTTCAGTGCCCTCCGGATGATTTCTACCAGATGTGCATCCACCTCTTGATAAGCCTCCTCAATCTCCTCCTTTGTCACTAAGAAGCTTTCCTTCGTGATATGCACCCCATCAAACCTCTCCGTATATTCAAAAAGTGCCTGGTCCTTTTTTTCCTTTACATTTTCAATGATCTCATTTACCGTATCCTCATATTTTCCATACTGGTTCGGACTCCTCTTTAACAAATTTTCCAAAATATTTGTCTTTTCTGCTTCCGTCAGCCCGACTATCCTCATCTCTTATTTCCTCCATTCTGACTTGATAAGATTTTCCATCATCATTCTGTATAGCATCATTTTCCAAAGCAGCAGAATCGCACTTTCCTGTTTCTACTAATGCTAAATATAGAATTCCTCTTTGCTTAGTCCTTTTAAGTATAGTATATAGTTCCCGCATAAAGTAAAAGAAGAAACCTTCTATATAACTGCTATCTTTC
>JAFVAA010000850.1 GCA_017476305.1 Lachnospiraceae bacterium | reverse complement strand
CGCTGCCTGTAAATAATCCATGAATTCATCAGCCGGAAGAGGTTTTGAAAAGAAGTACCCTTGCAGATAATCACACTGCATCTTTTCTAATAATATTTTCTGTTCTTCCGTCTCCACTCCCTCCACCAAAATCTGATACTTCATCTCCTGCAGCATAGTTACCGTCTTTTCTAACATGATCCTCGCCCTATAATCTCCCTGCCCCAGCTGTGGGTGCAGTGCCTTCCACAAAATCGACTTATCAATCTTGATGATGGTAAATGGCAGATCATACATAAATGAGATATTCGAATACCCCGTACCATAATCATCTAACGAGAACCGGATACCCATATGGTCTAAAGCTCTGACCGTCCTTTTTAGTAGTCCCTGATTATCCGTTACTGCACTCTCTGTGATTTCAAGATTGATGTGACATGCTTCCAGATCTTTTTCTGAAAGTATTTCATTAAAATTCTGTACAAGCTTGGAATCCATGCACTGGATCACCGATAAATTGACCTCGATATAATCGATTCCCTGTGCCTGCAGATTCTTTTCTTTATAGAACCTGCAGGTATATTCGAACACGAACAGACCGATATCAAATATGGTGCCATTCCGTTCAGCTATCGGAATAAATTCCTCTGGAGATATAAAACCAAGCTCCTCATCCTTTAATCTGATCAGTGCTTCTGCAGAATGGATATTTCCATGTTTCCTGTCCCAGATTGGCTGATAATACACTTCAAATGATTTATTTTCCAGTGCTTTGTATATGGCAGCTTCGACCATGATTTTACGCCGATATTCCGTAAGTATATCCTGAAAGTCCAGTATTTCGGATTCCTTTCCGCTAAATTCCCCATCAACCACCAAAAGCATGTCTTCCATCGTATGCACATCGTCCGGAATGTGTACGCTGCAGATCTGAACCGGAATGACGATTTCCATTTTTGAACATTTCCATGCCTCCTGAAAACGCTCCATGATTTTCTTTTTGATTTCTTCTTCCATACTGTTCTCTGTTCCTGCACCAACAAGAACAAAAATGCCATTTCCACAATCGTAGCACTGCATTTCTTTCCATTCAGTACTTAGCCACTCGGCAGTCTTTTTCCGAATCCTGTTTATGGAGTACACTCCCAGGGTAGTGTTATAATATTTCAAATCTGAAAATTTCACGATAACTGCAAGTGCATTTCCCTTTTTGAAAGAATATTTCATCTGTTTCATAAATGCATAGCGATTCCATGCTCCTGTAATACTATTTTTCATGTTTTTCTTATCTTTTTGCCCAATTCCCTTGATAAATATGACCATCAATAATATAACATTCATAGCTAAAAAAACAAAAATAATATAATCTAACATATTCAAACACCTCCTCTGCCGAATCCTATGATGCTGTGTGTTCTTTTGTATATTCCAGCAGCCCGCCTGATAATATAATTTTTCTTGTGCGTTCTGTAACTTCACATAAAACACGCATCTCCTCCCCTGTTGTAATATCTCTTACAATAAATTGCGTTT
>JAFVAA010000849.1 GCA_017476305.1 Lachnospiraceae bacterium | reverse complement strand
GCTTCCTCCTGAAGTGCAGAACGGAATCACCGTAGCATCTCCAAAATCATAGCTTTCCACGAAAGCATCCATAATGCGGGGTTCTTCTCCCCACCAGATTGGATAACCTGAATATGTCAAGTATGTGACAAAAAAAATATGATTTTTTTGCCTCAACTGATTTTAGTATAAATACGGCGAAGAAAAATATCAATTCATTTTTCTCCGCCTTTTAATAAGTGTCGCTTATGCGATTTATCTATTTAATATCCCAATTCAGCTAACCATTCCTCTATTGCAGCACGGGCTGAATCTTGGGAATTTTGAGCTGTGGCACCCTGTATAGCCAAGCCGTCAATAACCGTTGCCCCCGAAAGATATTTGCTGATTTTATCAGGAGTACCTGCCTTTCCACTTCCTTCATGTGTATTCAAAGTGATAATTGTTTTCCCACTCCAATCATACTCATCCAAGAAACTATATGCAGCCATAGGAAGGTTTCCCCACCAAATAGGATAACACAGAAAGCAAACTGAGTATTGATCCATATTATCAACACTAGCAGCTAACTCAGGTCTTGCCTTGTCGTTTAGCTCCTGTTTAGCAACATCTGTACATGCCTTGTACTCCGTTGGGTATTCATTCACCGTCTTAATCTCGAACAAATCCCCTCCTGTAATCTCTGCAACCATCTCAGCAAGAATTTCTGTATTACCCTTCTCAATCACACCGACATTGTAATTTTCACCAGCGTGTGAGAAATATGCAATCAGTATATTGGTTTCCCCGCTATCAGATGCATGATCATCAAGCTGGTTCTCTGCTTTGACATCCGTCCCCGAATCTGCTACTGTTTCTTGATTTGTCTCAGAATCTTCCTTGCCGCTTTTATCTGCAACTGTTTCGATTGTACTCTGCGCTGTACCTTGTCCCGTATCTTTTGCCTCACCACATCCTGTAATGCCGACCAAGATCACTCCCAGCGAAAAAAGCAGCCCAACTATATTCTTTTTCAACTCTATAACCTCGCTCTCTTTATTTTTAAGCAGCAAAAGCATTTTCGGCAGGTTTCAGATTTCCCTTCTGCCAATCAATTATAATTGTACCACAAATTCAAGAGAAATCACATAAAATTTGCTGGTCTTGCTTTCCTCTTCAATTCCCCTTAAAGACTATTTCTACCCTCCCATCTCCATAAACATATACCCTGTCGATGACATTCTGAAACTTCTCCCCATCATACTCGGTAAAAGTCTGTTCCAAAAGCTCTGTCCAATCACAATCAATATCTGTATCAGATCCAGCCTCTGCTTTTAGTCTCTCCTCCAATAGTGCCAGCTCTTTTTCCAATCCGGCAATAGTATCATTTGTCTCTGCCCGTGCCAAAATATAATCCTCCCTCGACATCACGCCCTGCTGGTATGCCTTATAACAGGCAATGATACTGTCCTGCATCCGCTCCATCTCCCTTTTTGTCAGATTGATCTGCGATGGAATGTCCTCGCTGGCTGTTATATCCCCCTTATCTACATCTGCCTTCTCCAAATGTGTCACGCAGAGAACCCGGACACTCTCCAACACTATGTCCTCCGCATCCTTCTTTTTCATGCGGATATTATTACATGGTTTCGACCTGTCCATTGTCCCCACATCACATTTATAGTATCCATTCTCCCTGCCGCATTTCAGGAATCTTCCGCAGTACGGACAGATAAAAAGATTAATATGTTTTCTCTCCCGTTTCGGCATATTTTTGTACGGAATCTTTGCATTGGCATCTTCAAAAAGTTTCCTACCCACAATAGCAGGCATACCGTCCTCCACAATAGACCATTCCGATCGGTTGAGTTTCACTATTTTTTTGTATTCTCCAAATCCCCAAATCTCGCTCTTGTTCTGTATCAGCTTTCCCATATATCCTTCGTCCCTGATTATCACAAGGACAGCATCATCACTCCAAAGATCATCCCCCCTGTCGTGATACGGGACATAATTGCTCTTTCCTCTTTGGGACATCAGCCTTGTCGGCACTTTCCTTTGGTTAAACTGCCTGGCAATTTCTCCCGTTGTCATGCCGGAGGCAACCTTCTCAAATATCTCTTTCACATAAGGCGCAACATCTTCATCTATGATAAGCCTGTGCCTGTCCTGTGGATCTTTCCGGTAACCGTATTTCACAAAAGACGCAGTATATTCTCCATTTCGGTTACGGTTCCGCCTTGCCGACTTTACCTTACGGGACAGATCCATGCTATACATCTGATAGATTAAGTTTTTGAAAGCGACATCCATGCCGCCGGTCATTCCACAGTTTTTGTCGCTGTCATAATTATCATTGACAGATATGAAACGCAGACCGATGACCGGGAAAACAAATTCCATATAGTTGCCAACTTCGAGATAATCCCTGCCAAGCCTTGAAAAATCCTTAACGATCAGGCATTCAAATCGCCCTGCTTTTGCATCAGCAATCATCTTTTGGAAGTGTTCCCGGTTCATGAACTTCGTACCGGAAAAACCATCATCAAAATACTCTATTATGTCAAAATCCCTAAACTCCTTATTCTTTCTCACAAAAGATGTCAGCAGCTCCCTTTGTCCCATGATACTGTTGCTCTCGTCCCTGATACCCTTTTTAACTTCTTCATCAGCATCGGACAAACGGATATAAAACGCAAGTGTTCTCTTTCCCATATTTACCCCTCCATTTCTGTCCTCTTTTTCAATAACTTCTCCTTCACATTCTCAAACTTCAAGACCACTTCAAGCCGTTTTCCTTCATGTATGACCACTTTTTCTACAAGGGCATCCACCATCTCCTGCGACAGTTTCCTCTTTCTTGTATATTTCATCAACAGCTCTTTGATATTTCCCTCCGCCAACGGATCGCTGCCTAATCTCTGCAATATCTCTTCATAGTCTTTTATCTGTCCTGCCATCCGGTCGAGCTGCTCGGTATATTCCCTGTTGATTTCAAGATATTCGCCCTCGTTCAACAGCCCATCCACAAAGTCACGGTACAATGCCCCTTTTTGTGTGCGAACCCGCTCACTTTCCTTCATGCACTTATCAAGTGCCTCAACATACAGTTTCTTCTTTTCCTGCACACGGTTCGACCTGCTGAGTGATGCAATGACCACGTCCTGCTCCAACATGAGCTGCGTTTCCGCTTTCAAGACATTGAATACAGTATCATATACCACCTGCTTATTGACATTTTCACAATCACATGCTTTTTTCCCAAAACGGCTTTTCTTGTTGCAAAGATAAACTCTCCGTTTGCGGTGATCCGACCAAAATTTTGCCGCCGAACCACATTTTCCACAGACTACCTTTCCTTTCAACAGATTGACTTCTCTTTCTGGATCACCGTTTTTTACGGGACGCTTTGCATTTATCTGTATAAATTCGTCATAACTGATGATAGGCTCATTGTGGTTCTCAAAGACTTTCCAATCCGCTTTATCTGTGATATGCCTTTTTTCATGTTTATAAAGACATTTCATATCTTTTCCCATGATATATTTCCCTGTATATACCTCATTCCGCATTAGATCTGCGACAAGCTCGCTGTTCCATCTTAAATGCGGTTTTAAGGCAAGTTTCCCAGGCTGGTTCCTGTACCTGTACTGATATGGTGTAGGCACATTCTCTGAGTTAAGGATCTCTGCTATCTCACTTGCTTTCCTGTCCTGCATGTAGTAATCCGCAATTCTGCGGATCACCGCTGCCGCCTCTTCATCCACCACCATTTGCCGTACTTTATCACTTCCTATGACCGCTTTGTAGCCATAGGGAAGTGTACCGACCGGAATCCCCCTCTCCATCTTCTCATGTTTACTGCTGCATATCTTTTTAGATATATCCTGCGCATAAAGGGCATTCGCTATATTGGTCACGGACACCATAAGCTCTGCCGCACTTTTGGAAGAGTCAAAACCATCCAATATTGCAACGAAACGGACTTCAAACATCGGGAATACCCTCTCTATCAGGTTCCCCGTCTCCAAGTAATCCCTGCCAAGCCTCGACAGATCCTTTACCACGATCGCATTGATCTTTCCCGCTCTCATATCTGCCATCATGCGGTTAAATCCCGGTCTTTCAAAATTTGTTCCCGTAAAAGCATCGTCCACATAGACACCCACGGTCTCCATGTCTTCCTGCTTTTCAATATAATCTTTAATAAAGTCAATCTGATTATCTATCGTCCCTCTCTCAAGCGTGTCCTCTCTCTCAGCGGAAAGCCTTGCATAAACAGCAGCCTCATACTTTGCCTTTGTTGCTGCCTTGTTCTGTACCTGTCCATTCACTTGTTTGCGCGATACTCTTGCCATTCAGACCACCATCCTTTCCGCTCTGCCAGCGCTGCCATCTACGCTGCCATCCTCAGAACTATCTATGTGGTCCCCATTTTCACAGCACCGGGCATTTTCCTCTTTGATCTCTTCCGCCCTGTCCAATATCTGCCGGATCTCGTCATTGCAGTCCAGCACCACCTCAAGCCTGCGCCCTTCATACACCTTGACCTGTTCCAGCAGGTTGACCGCAGCCACACGGTTCAGTTCCGTGATATTGCGGTATGCCTTGAAGTCATCTATAAATTGGTCATTCCTCTCCTTACCGGCGGCAACAGCCTCCGCATCTTCCTGAAGGCTGCGGATCGCCAGCTCAGCCTCTTTCTTCTTTAATTCAAAGTTTTCTTTGATCAGGATAAAGTCCTCACGCTCCACCACGCCGTCCTTGTAGTCCTCATAGAGTGAAACGAGCATCCGGTTATGC
>JAFVAA010000848.1 GCA_017476305.1 Lachnospiraceae bacterium | reverse complement strand
CATCGAGCAGGGGACGAATTATGGCAGTGGGGATTGTGTCAAGGGAGATTACTATCTGGCCGGATTTAAGATGATTCGCCAGTCCGTGCCAAAGCCGGAGATTGAAAAGGATATTCCTTCCCTTCGGGATGTGATGGCGACAGAGACGGGACTTGGCTCTGATGCAGTGATAGGAACCTCTTTAACGAGCCCGGAGATTTCAGATGAGACACTGATGGATTTAGTGGAAAAGCATTTTAATGCAGTGACCTTGGGAAATGAGCTGAAATTAGACTGTATGCTTGGCTACAATAATGCAGCCTGCCCGGAGGGAAGCATTACAAAGGCAGAAATTGACGGAAAGGAAATTGAAGTTCCTACCCTTGATCATTCCAGGGCAGATAAGATGTTAGATACCATTTTGGCATGGAATGAAGCAAACCCGCAGAAGAAAATCCGTGTGCGTGGGCATGTATTGGTCTGGCATTCCCAGGCACCGGAATGGTTCTTCCATGAAGGATATGATAAGACAAAGGATTATGTTTCTAAGGAGACCATGAACCTTCGTATGGAATGGTACATTAAAACAATGCTTACCTACTATACGGGGGCAGACAGTAAATATAAGGATCTCTTCTATGGCTGGGATGTCGTGAATGAAGCAGTCAGTGGAGAAAGCTACCGGACAGATACCGAGCCTGGTGGAGACAGTCTGACGGATGATACGCATGGAAGCAAATCCAGCTGGTGGAAGGTCTATGGAAGCAATGAATTTATCATCAATGCATTTACCTATGCGAATAAATATGCACCGGCTTCCTTAGAGCTTTACTACAACGACTATGGCGAGTGCGACAGCCATAAAATGATTGGGATTTCGAATCTTTTAACTGCGGTAAAGGAAAAAGCGGGTGCGCCTGGAACCGGTACGAGAATTGATGGTATGGGAATGCAGGGACATTACAATCTGGAATCGCCTACTGCAGCACAGTTAGAGGCAGCCGTACGGGCATATGCGAAGATTGTCGGAAAGGTACAGCTTACCGAGCTTGATTTTACCGCAAGCAATGATTTCGATGGAACTGATGCAACGAGAGAACAGGAATATGTAAAGCAGGCATATAAATATAAAGAGGTGTATGATACTCTTTGCAGACTCGATAAGGAGGATGGAATTGATGTTTCCGGATTTACAGTATGGGGCGTGATTGATAAAAATTCATGGCTTCAGAGTCAGGCAAATGTAGGCGGTGGTACCGATGGAACCCGTGTACAGTGCCCGCTTTTATTCGATGATTTCTATAAGGCAAAGCCATCCTTCTGGGCTTTAGCAGATCCTGGGAAATTGGAGCCGTTCATTCATCCGATCACATTGACAGAGAGTGAAAACGGGACATATACTTATGGAAAGACATATTCATTTGAAAATGGTGCGGCAAAAGCTGCATTTACTCCGGTTTGGAACAGCAATGGCATTTCCGTACAGGTAAAAGTTGAGGATGCAAATGCGGAAGATACGGATGCAGTGACGGTTTATCTGGAGCAGGACGGTGCGGTGAAAAAGCAGACGGTAAAGAGGACGGATGCGACTGCTTCTGATGGAGGATATACTGCAGAGGTCACATTCCCGTTTGCAGGACTGAAAGTAGGCGATAATGTCCGCATGGATGTCGTGGTCACAAATGGGGCAGACAAGGCAGCTTTCAATGATCTGCGGTTTACACAGGAGGAAAGCAGTAAATATTTCGCAAAGGTGACAGTAAAGCCATTTGCTGAAATTTCAAAGGGAACGGCAGTCGTGGATGGCGATGAAGATGCTGCATGGAAAAATGCAGTGGAGATTCCGCTTCAGATTCGTCTCGGTGCTGCTGCAAGTGCAAAGGCAAAGGCTCTTTGGGATAGTGAAAATCTTTATATCTACATGAATGTAGAGGATGCCGTTTTAAATGCGGACAATGCAAATGCATGGGAACAGGATTCCGTGGAAGTCTTTATCGATGAGAACAATGGAAAGACAGACGGCTATGAAGATGATGATAAGCAGTATCGTATCAGCTATGAAAATGAGCAGTCCTTTAATGGAACGAAGTGCACTGCTGAAAATCTGACTTCCGCAGCAAAGGTAACGGCAAATGGATATGTGGTAGAGGCAGCATTCAAATGGACGGATATCAAACCGGCAGAAGGAAGTCTGGTGGGACTGGAGTTCCAGATCAATGATGCGGACAGTACAGGAAACAGAGCCGGTACGATCAGCTGGTATGATGAATCCGGAAATGGATGGGCTTCTCCGGCAGTATTCGGAACGGTAGCATTAGGCACAGCAAAAGAAAATGTACAGCCGGACCGGCACCTGCACCACAGAAAAAGGTAAAAAAACCGGCAAAGGTAACCGGATTAAAGAAAGCAAAGGTAACCGCCGTAAGCGCAAAGATTTCGTGGAAAAAGGCAAAAAATGCAAAGAAATATGAAATTTCTTATAAGATTGGAAAGAAAAAGTGGAAAAAGGTTTCTACGAAGAAAACGAGCTATACACTTAAGAAATTAACGAAAAATACAACAATCCAGGTGAAGGTTCGTGGCGTGAACGGAAAGAAAAAGGGTGCATTTTCCAAGGTGCTTAAATTTAAAACATTGAAGCTTTACAGTGTTCAGTAAAAAATTATTGACGGTATAAAAGATATATTTGTTACTGTTATTTTGTATCAGTGGCAGGATGTGAATGCAGAAGTACCTCGTGGGTGCGAATTCTTTGTATTTCATATCCTGCCTGATTATTCACGAATACCAGAACCGATTTTAGTGGCTGTCTCTTTTGGTGAGGTTTATCTGTCAGAAGAATGCCAAGATGGAAGGGGAAAAATATGGAAAAAAAGAGCAAAGGAAGATTGCATTCTCTTTGGGACAAAAAATCATTGTATGTATTTTGGTGCTTCAGATTATTGTGATGCTTCTGTTTTCGTTTATTGTAATAAATATGATTACAAAGGATAAGAAACAATCCACGACGGACAATTTGAAAACCGTGGTGGAAGAGCGGAGCCAGATTATCAGAAATTATGTTGCCGAGACAGAAAAAACACTGACTGCTTTCAGCAGGGCTGGGGAAGTCCTGGAATTGTTAAAGAATCCGACAGATGAGGCTGCTTTTAAGAAGACACAGAAATATACGGAAGCTTTTTCAGGCGATGTGGAGAATCTGGATGGTCTGTATGTGAGTGAATGGAATTCGCATGTGCTGACTCATACGAATCCTGCAGTGGTAGGGATTACCACCAGAGAAGGAGATGCCCTAAAAAGTCTTCAGGATTCTTTAACTGCGACTCAAAATGGTGTATATAACACAGGAATTATTATTTCCCCGGCCAGTGGAAAGCAGGTGGTTTCCTTATATAAAGCGGTTTTAGATGAGAAAGGACAGACGGTCGGCTTTGTGGGTGGTGCAGTCTACACGGAGGGATTGGTGAAAATGCTGGATACCCTCAGCCTGAACGGTATGGAGAATGCACAGTACTATATGGTTCATGTGTTGAAAGAGGAATATGTTTTTCATCCGGAGAGCGAAAAAGTGGCTGTCCCGGTAGAGGAGTCCTATATTCAGGAGTTATGTAAGTCTTTTGCGGATCAGAGTTCGGATGGCAGTGGTTTTATTGAGTATGGGAGCGGTAAGGAATCCAGCATTATGGGTTATTATTATATGTCGGATTACAATTGGCTTTTTATGCTGTCAGATAAGCAGAGTGAAGTTTTCCGTTCTATGAAGAGTTTAAGAAAAGCATTGATTGTGTTTTGTATAGCAGCAGTGATTCTTTTATGCCTGATTTCTTATATCATTATCCAGCGTATGCTGCATCCGATGAAAGCGATCGACAGCAGCCTGATAGAGCTGAAAAATCTGGATATTTCAGAAAAGCCCGTGATGAAGGCTTATTCCGGAAGACGGGATGAAATTGGAAATATTTCTTCGGCCACGGAAAGCCTGACGACTTCCCTGAGGGAGATTACAGGAACTTTACAGGAGTGCTGCTATATTCTGGACGGAAAGGCAGATGAACTTCACGACTCTTCCGCAAGGCTTGTGGAAGATGTATCGGATAATATGGCGACGACGGAGGAGTTTTCTGCACAGCTCGAAAATACCAATGAAATGATGGCGGGAGTAGATGAGGAAATTAACCGGATTGATAATGTGGTTGACGGAATCGTGGGGCGTATCAGGGGTTCCGTGCAGACGAGTGATGAGGTTCTCGCGAGTGCATCTGCCATGAGAAAACAGGCAACAGATGCATATCAAATCGGTCAGGAGACATTGGGACAGACGAGAACATCCGTAGATGATGCGATTGAACGTTTGAGCAACCTGGAAAAGATCAATGACATGGCTTCGGAAATCCTGAATATTTCCAGCCAGACCAATCTTTTATCACTTAATGCGGCAATCGAAGCGGCCAGGGCCGGTGAAGCAGGAAAGGGCTTTGCAGTAGTGGCAAGTGAAATCGGGGCACTTGCGGAGAGTTCTTCTGATACGGCGGTCAATATCCAGACGCTCTGTACAGAGGCGAATAAGAGCATAGAGGTGGTAAATCGCTGCTTTGAAGAAATTCTTTCCTTTTTGGCAGATGATATGGTGGTCAAGTTTGGGGAGTTCGCAAAACAGTCGTCTTCTTACAGTGGAGATGTCATGGAGATAAGGGACGGCCTTTCCGGGGTGAAAGAGGATGTCATGGTTCTCGAAAACTCTGTAAAAGAGATCGCAAATAATGTGAAGAATGTAAAAGAGATTACGAATGAAAATCTGGTTGCCATCAATGGAATCGTGGAGAAAAATGAAAGCACTTCAGAAATCGCAGGAGAAATCAGGGAGCAGTCAGAGCAGAATAAGGAATTGGCAGATCGTCTGGATCACATCTTAAAACGGTTTGGAAAATAAGAAGGGCTTCATGACAGAAGGAAGGTGTTTTGTTCATATGAAACATATCAGTGTAAAAATAGCACTTCTCGTAGCTGCTGCAGAAATCATGGTCATGGCAACCCTGTTTCTTTTTTTGAATGGGAGGCTGTCGGAAATACTTGAGAAAAGTCTGATTTCTGATATGGGCGTGATTGCGCATCACCGGGCAGATCTGGCAGAAAATTATATTGAAGGCCGCTGTGATTTTTTGAACGGATATGCCAGGTGCATAGAGGCTATCCATGTATTGGAAGATCCGGAGGATCCACAGCTCGTAGAAGCAGCGAGGGAATGTACGGACAATTATGCTGCCGGCTATGACAGTATCGAGGGGCTTTATGTGGCTTTTTGGGATACTTATGTCCTGGCGCATACGAATCCGGATTCTGTGGCGAAGACATTCCGTGACAGGGACTCGGCAAAGGAACTTGAAGATCTGATCAGAAAGCACCAGACCTCGTTCTGTACCGGAATTGTTCAGGCGCCGGTGACGAAAAAAATGGTCATGCCGGTCTATTCTCCTGTAAAGAATGATGAGGGTGAGATGCTGGGATTTGCCGGTGCGGCATTTTACCCGGAGGCCATCGGTGTTCAGCTGGATGCCGGTGAGGAAACAAAGTATGATTATACCATTCTCAATTGCAGTAACAGAATCTGTCTCTATGATTCGGCAGATTCCGGACTAGTGGGGATGGAAAATAAGAATAAGG
The DNA here is from genome assembly GCA_017476305.1 of Lachnospiraceae bacterium. Classification (GTDB taxonomy): domain Bacteria; phylum Bacillota; class Clostridia; order Lachnospirales; family Lachnospiraceae; genus Butyribacter. Next base: position 6,263 of record JAFVAA010000848.1, on the reverse strand, counting down.
CTCTGTGGAATGAGGTGGAGCAGATAAAAAAGAGTACGGAGAGTGCCAAACAGGGTTCGTTAAATTTTGGCGGCAGAGTCATGTCTGTTTATTACATGCCTGATTATGACTGGATTTTTGTGGTATCAGAGTCTGAGGATGATGTGTTTGCGCTGGTGGATATGGTGCGGAACACCATTATGCACATCCTGCTTCCAATCACATTTGTATTAGTGCTTGGACTGGGATTTGTTATCGGGAAGCTGATGAATCCGATTGGGAAAATCAATAATCAGATCATACGGTTAGAGGCTTCCGATTTCAGCAGAGGGCATGATGTGGAAAAGTACACCGGGCGCAGAGATGAATTCGGTACCATCTCCAGAGCGGTCATGAAGCTTCATTCCACATTGGAAAATCAGGATGAACTGTTTCGGGAAATGCTAGATGCACAGACTGCCGGACTGGTGGTTTCTAAGGATTCGAACCATGAACTCATCCTGATCAACCAGAAGGCACTTGCTCTGTACGGGATTCCTTATGCAGAAAAGGCTTCCGTGATGATAGAAAGTATCCGGGCGCTTTTTTCAGAAGAGGAGCTTGCGCATATAGATGAACAGCTTCAAAAGGTGACGGAGCAGCAGAAGGAGGTTGTCATAGAATCTTCTATCATTTACAGGGATGGTTCGAAAGGATATCTTCTTACGCATGTAAAGAGTGTGACTTTATCGAATCGTGAAACGGTTTCGATTTATTCCCTGGTAGATATTTCTGAACGGAAGAAGCTGGAGCAAGAGCTTCAGATTCAGTCTGAAACCGATTTCCTCACCGGAATCTGTAACCGGAGAAGCGGGGAATTAAATATTGAAAAAGCAGTCAGTGAGGGAAAATACGGAATGTTCTGCCTGTTTGATGCAAACAAATTTAAGACGATCAATGATACCTATGGTCATAATGCGGGGGATGAAGTCCTGATAGGAATTGCGAAAGCCATGCAGGACACATTTCGCTCCTCAGACATTCTGGTGAGGCTTGGCGGGGATGAATTTGTGGTATATGCTCCGGGAATGCCTGATGAGAAGGTTGGAACGCAGGTGCTTGAACGCTTCATTAAAAATATTGAAAAAATATCGCCGGATTCCATCCGGGGACATAAGGTTACCATCAGTCTTGGTGCAGTAATGGTAACCGAAGCCATGAGCTTTACAGAGATGTATAACTGCGCAGATTCATTGATGTATCAGTGCAAAATGCGAGGAGGAAGTGCTTTTGAATTTTACAGGAAGTGAAGTGCTGATACAGCTTACACGCATGCATGTGCGCACTGTAACGAAATAAAAAACGGCAGTCTGTGGGCTGCCGTTTTTCTGTGGCAAAAAGGGTATGCCTGTGCTTGATTTTTTGATGTATGGAATCTCCCCGGTTAGATGGAAGTACTTTACTAATATCTAACCGGGGAATTCTTTATACAAATGTCAAAGTGAGAGGATATTTTAAATTTGTTCCGGATTCAATCCCTTTTCTTGTAATAGTTGTCTCATTTTTTCAATCTGTTCTTTTTGAGCCAAAATCTGTTCGTCCTTAGTGGTCAATTGCGCTTGCTGTTCTTCGATTTGTCCTTGCTGTTCTTCGATTTGTCCTTTCTGTTTTTGGATTTGTTTCTGTTGTTTTTCTACGGTCTCTTTTTGGCGTTCGATTAGCCGCTCTGTCGTACGCTGGCGACGGTAGAAATCCTCCCTTGCCTCGCACTGTTCTCTGATTCTGTCGTCCAGACTGATGTGGTATACGGTTTCTGCTGCATCATTAATCACTGGTAAATCTTTTGTTAGCATAACGATCTCCTCCCATGTTCCGGCTTTAAAAAACTGTGCCCATTTATCGAGTTTCCATTCCTTGTCTTCTTCTGTAGCGTCATCGCTTCTTCTTAATTCCATTACCCGGATTTGCAGTTTGTCACTATAGGGTTCATATGTTTTTGTGTTTAGCATCATGTATGATGCGTAGAACTCCGGTCGGTCCGGAAACAGGTCAAAATCAAGAAGTCCGATTTGTATGGCTGGCAGGACATGTAGGTAATCTTCCCCTCTGTTCACATTGTCAAATGCTCTGCATAAGTAGAGCATGGAGCGTTCGCACCAATTATGTTCGTTTATTACCTGAATTTCAAGGTTTACGACTGTCTGGCTGTTTAAGAGGATTTTCAAATCCAGAATAAAATCCTTATCTTCGATATATGTGCCAAGTTCGATAGGATTCTTGATTTCTATTGTTTCAATTGCTTCTTCCTTTAAGTGAAGAAGTGCGCTGACCAGTGCCCGAAGAACCTTTTCGTTCATCTGCATGAGTGCCCGGAACTGGTAATCGTTCGTCATGGAGATTGCCAATGGCCCCTTCCGGGATTTGTATAGATAGTCTTTCTGTGGCATATGTCTGTCTCACCCCCCCTTTATTTTTAGTAGTATATCATAAGATGAAGAAAAATGCAAGATTAGTATAGTTTTATATTAAAATTTTAATAGGGATATGTAGAATTATCCCTGTTTTTTTTTGAAATTTATCGGGCGAAAGAAATTTTTCCGTCTGTTATAATGAATTCATCTTAAACATGGGAGGGAAAATGTATGAGGAAAAAGAAAGGAAACACTCCGAATGCAAAAAAAATTACATGGGCAGAGATTAAACGGCAAAAGTTTCTGCTTATCTGGTCAGCCATTTTTATCTTGTACGGTATCATTTTTTACTATGTGCCGCTTGGCGGATGGATTATGGCATTTCAGAATTACAAGCCGGCAAAGGGCTTTCTCGGCTCTGACTTTGTGGGACTCGATAAGTTTAAATTTTTATTTACGGATTCCACATTTTTACAGGTCATCCGAAATACATTTGCGATGGGCGTATTGATATTAATTTCTACTTTTGTAATGGCAATCGTGTTTGCGATTCTGCTCAATGAGATGAGAAGCATGAAAGGGAAAAAAGTAGTACAGACGATTTCCTACCTGCCGCATTTCCTGTCATGGATCATCGTAACCGGAATTTTACACGATGCCCTTTCAGGAACCGGTATCGTCAATGAGGTTTTGATGAAGTTAGGTCTTATCAAGCAGACAGTCAACTTTTTTGCAAAACCGGGTTATTTCTGGCCGATTGTAGCTTTTGCAAATGTCTGGAAGGAGACAGGATGGAATGCAATCATCTATCTGGCTGCAATCACGGCAATCGATCCTTCTCTTTACGAAGCAGCAGCTATCGATGGAGCGGGAAGATGGGCAAAAATCAGACATATCACACTTCCGGGGATTCGTCCTACGATTATGATTCTCTTGCTGATCAATATAGGAAATGTGTTAAATGCCGGATTCGAAGTACAGTATCTTTTAGGAAACGGTCTGGTACAGAGTGTATCACAGACCATCGATATTTACATACTGAAATGGGGCATCAGTCAGTTTGATTATTCTCTGGGTACTGCAGCAGGCATCTTTAAGAGTGCAGTTAGTATCGGTTTAGTTATCATTGCAAATCAGATTGCAAAGAGAACCGGTGAAGATAAACTATTTTAGGAGGGCTTTGTTATGAAAAAAAGTAAAGCAGATCACATATTTCATATATGTTTGGCGATTTTTATGGTATTATTTGTAGTGATTACTCTTTACCCGGTTTTAAATACATTGGCGATTTCATTTAACAATGGTCTGGATGCGGTAAAGGGAGGGATTCACCTGTGGCCTCGTAAGTTCACTTTGGAGAATTATGCGAAGGTATTAAAGAGACAGAATCTGGTACAGGGAGCAGTCATTACCGTGTTAAGAACGGTGATAGGAACGTTGACGTCCCTGGCGGCAAATGCACTTTTAGCTTTTATCGTGAGCAGAAAGCGTTTTCTGTTCAGGCGTGGCATGTCTTTGTTTTGGGTAATTACGATGTACGTCAACGGTGGTATGATTCCGACCTTTATCCTGTATAAATCCCTGGGACTGACAAACAGTTTCTGGGTATATATCATTCCTGGTATGGTAAGCGCGTTTAACATGCTGGTGCTCAGAACCTATATGGAGGGGATTCCGGATTCCTTGGAGGAATCTGCACAGCTAGACGGTGCCGGATATTTTACGATTTTTGCAAAAATTATCTCACCGTTATGTCTTCCGGTTTATGCTACGGTGGCATTGTTCGTAGCAGTAGGACAGTGGAATTCCTGGTTTGATGCCATGCTCTATAACAGAATGTCAGAGCAGTATACGACACTGCAGTATGAGTTGATGAAGCTCTTATCCAGTGTCATGAATCAGACGGGAAGTGTGGACAGTATGAAAAATGCGGCAAGCTCTGTCACGCCGGTTTCCATCCGTTCGGCTGCGACGATTCTTACCATGCTGCCGATCGTGTGCCTGTATCCGTTTTTACAGAGGTACTTCGTGACCGGACTTACCATTGGTGGAGTAAAAGAGTGATTTGGATGAAAAAGTAGAAACAGAAGGGAGAATGATATGGACAGGGAAAAGGCGAGAAAACGTGCAGAAGAATTAGTCGATCAGATGACGGTAGAGGAAATGGCATCGCAGTTAAAGTTTAATGCGGATGCAATCGAGAGGTTGGGAATCCCGGAATATAATTGGTGGAATGAGGCGCTTCATGGAGTGGCGAGAGCGGGAACTGCTACGATGTTTCCGCAGGCAATCGGGCTTGCGGCGACCTTTGATATAGAGCTTTTTGGAGAAATTGGGGAATGTATCGCGACAGAAGGACGTGCCAAGTACAATGAATTTGTGAAGCATGAGGACAGAGATATCTATAAGGGACTTACCTATTGGTCACCGAATGTCAATATTTTCAGGGATCCCAGATGGGGACGCGGGCATGAGACCTATGGAGAGGATCCGTACCTGACCTCCAGACTGGCGGTGCCTTTTATCAAAGGGATGCAGGGGGATGGAGAATATATGAAGGTGGCGGCATGTGCCAAGCACTTCGCAGTGCATTCCGGACCGGAAGAAAAGAGGCATTATTTTGATGCGGTGGTATCAAAAAAGGATTTAGAGGAAACCTATCTTCCGGCGTTTGAGGCCTGTGTGACCGAGGCGGGAGTAGAAGCGGTGATGGGAGCATATAACCGCACAAATGGAGAACCATGCTGTGCGAATCGTCCGCTGATGCAGGAGATCCTGCGCGGACGGTGGGGATTTGAAGGGCATTATGTCTCCGACTGCTGGGCAGTCAGAGATTTCCATGAGAGCCATCATGTGACGGAAAGGCCGGAGGAATCTGTAAAGCTTGCACTGGAGACGGGGTGCGATTTAAACTGTGGCTGTACCTATGAGCGTGTGGTGAATGCCTATGAAGAAGGAATGTTAGATAAAAAATATATCAGAGAATCCTGCATCCGGCTGTTTACGACGAGATTTCTTTTGGGAATGTTTGACGAAACGGAATATGACAGTATTCCTTACAGTAAAGTGGAATGCAGGGAACATCAGGCACTGGCGGCGAGAGCTTCAGGAGAAGGAATCGTGCTTTTGAAAAATGACGGGGTGCTTCCTTTGGATAAAACGAAGCTACGGACAATCGGTGTCGTCGGACCAAATGCGAACAGCAGAGTGGCACTGATTGGAAATTATCATGGTACTTCTTCCAGATATATTACGGTGTTAGAGGGAATACAGGATTTCGTGGGAGACGGGGTGGATGTTCTCTATGCAGAAGGATGCCATTTATATGAGTCGAATATTCATCCGCTGTCAAAGCCGGATGTACCGGATGGATTTGCAGAGGTGCAGACGGTGATGGAGCACTCGGATGTGGTGGTATTAGTCGTAGGACTGGATGAAACCCTGGAGGGAGAGCAGGGAGATACCGGAAATTCGGATGCTTCCGGGGATAAAAAGGATTTAAGCTTTCCAAAGTCCCAGGAAAGACTGATCGATCTCGTTTTAAAGAGCGGGAAACCTGTGATTTTCATCAATATGACAGGAAGTGCGATGGATCTTCGTTTACCGGAGGAAAAAGCGTCTGCGATTTTACAGGCATGGTATCCGGGTGCCAGAGGCGGCAGGGAAGTTGCGAAGATTTTATTTGGAGAGATTTCTCCGTCCGGAAAGCTTCCGGTGACATTTTACCGGAGTGTAGAGGATCTGCCGGACTTCGAGGACTATTCGATGAAAAACAGAACCTATCGTTTTTTCACCGGAGAAGCTCTGTATCCGTTTGGCTATGGTCTGACCTATGGGGACTGTGCGCTTCAGAAGCTGGAGGTTGAAAAAAAGGTGGATGAAAACGGGGCGTTT
>JAFVAA010000847.1 GCA_017476305.1 Lachnospiraceae bacterium | reverse complement strand
AAGCCTTAAGAAGAATCCAGGACCGGAGAGATTCCAGAAACTTCTATGCTTTTAATCCACAAATAGATAAAAAACCTTGCTAAACCTATATCGGATTAAAAGCATTGCTTTCTAATCCACAAATAGACAAAAAACCTTGCTAAACCTTACCCTTCCAATCCTCCCCAGAGGCGTTGATTCGAACCAGCAACTCTGGGGGGTTTTGCGAAAGCTTAAACCTTCAAAAGATCTACCTCTGTCTCGAAAAGTCCTGTCACGGACTGATGGATCAAAAGCGCCTCCGAGCACTCGGAAATCTTTTTATTCAAAAACATCACACCGCTATTCGGACTTCCTCCGAGCAAATGCAGATTCATCTTCCTGGCGCCCGACTGAAATCCACCACTCACCACAGCTGCCAAAAGCCTGCATTGTTCTGCCAACTCCAGCTCATTAAACTCCTCTTTCTTTTTCTCAAAAAACTCTCCCACGAAATTGATTCTCTTTTGATAGATCGGAGTCTTCATTTTTTCCAAAAAATACAGATACAGCTCCCTGTTTTTTTCATTCGTCAAAATGAAATCACCATTCTTCTTTTGTTCCCCGAAAAAATTGCTCTCCACTGCTTTAAAGATCCGACCTATATAGCGCGCATGCTTCCCATCCACCTTCCACTGAACCGCATTATCCAAAGAAAGCCGGTATCCCGTTTTACCACCCAGATAATAATAATATCCATTGATTTTTAAAAGCGCGCGGTATTTTATCACCCTTATGCATACCCGAAAATCCGTAACCTCCTTCTTCCGGTACTCCTGTCTGATTTTTGGCAAAAGATACGCCTCGATCTGCTCCTCCGTCAAATCCCCTGCCGCCCCCAGGTAAACCGGGATCGCCTCGATGCTCCGTATACGTTTATCCTTCACCTTATATTCCACCAGGGTATAGCACATATTGTTTATAGAAGTCCTCCCGCCGTATTTCGTAACATCTGCCATCCGTTTATCCTGAAGCTTTTGTGGAAGATAGGTATCCTCCTTCGCCAGCTTCGCACTCCATACGGTGTCCTTATTATGAATTCCTCCCCTGCCGGGAAAGCATCTCTTTGTAACAACCGGTGTCCTTCTATGTAATGTGCTCCTTAGCAGCGAAATCGTCGAATCATGCTCTCCCACAGACCAGACCAGAACATTTCCCACTGCAATACTTAAATATGCATCCTCCGCAAAATGAAAATCATTCACAAAAGGTACCCTGACAAAATGATATTTTCTCCGGAAACCATCCACGAACCTCCCCCGGATAAATACAATTTCCGTATCCGGCAATGCGCTCCTTAAAAACCGTACCATCTGGTTCGCCCCATGCCCTGTTTCGAACAATTCCCGCTTCCTTTCCTTTTTCCCCTCTACCTGATGCATCTCCAAAAAAATCCGTTTGGGCGCATATCCTTTGACCTTCGTAATTTCTTCCACGATCCGAACTGCCTGCCATACCATTCTTCGATAAGAGGTATTCCGGAAAATTTCCTCTAAATCCTCTATCGTCCATTCACACAAAGGCTTCTCCACTTCACAAAGGAAGTGCTCTAAAATGTCCAAATACGTATAACGCTCTGAAAAAAGCTCCGGTAAAGTGTCCTCCGTTTCCCAAAGTGCCATGAGCACCCCTCGTGAGCGCTGTTCCGTTTTCCGTCTTCCCTCCAGTGTCAAAAGCTTCGCCGATAAGTTTCCCCAGCCACTGAATTTAAAGCCAAGTATGGCTTTTATCTGGCTGTCGTTTAAACTTCCATCGCCCAAATCACCAAAATTCTGCCTGAGCAGTTTTTTTATAAAGCCGGTATCCTCCCCAAAGACGGTCATCCAGAAAACAATCCTTTCAATCATCTCCATATTATCCGGCTGAAAAACAGATGTCGCAAAAATTTCCCGGAATTTCCCCACAGTAGACAGAGAAGACTTTACCCGTGAATCCAGTCCGCTGATGCTGTTTCTCTCCTCCTCCTTTATCACATGGCAGCGAACTAAAAAATCCTCCACCTGCTTTCTGCTCACGGAATTTCCCGAAAGAAACAGGCTGCGATAAAGTGCCTGTTTTACCTTGACCGGTAATTTTTCTCCCTTAATCCGTATGCCATTTAGTTCATTTAGAACCAGATATTTCTGATAGATCATGGAATTTTCCGGCAGTACATTTTCCCCGGAAAGATAGCTGCATTTCCGGATCATTCTTTTCACATACCGCTCCGCAGTTTCCTGCATATCTATTTTTTCCTCAAAATTCCAGGGATAAATTTTCCCCTTCTCTTTTCTTTTTGCCCATACATGATATCCCTTTTTATTCGAATATTCTTCGCCCAAAGGTCCCACGTAATAAGGAATATGAAATGTGAACAACCGTAAAATTCTTTCCGATACGGTCCGTCCGGCTTCATCTGTCTCATTTAAAAAAGGAAAGTATTTTGCTGCATTTTCCAGTATTGCCTTCATTTCTCTTGCATAGACATGATTCGGTATCACAGCATTTTCTGCTGTCATCTGTTTTGGTAAAAAGGTTTCCTTCTTGATCTCCTTTAAAATCTCCTGCGCCTCCGGATCCTGCTTTTTAGAAGAAATCACCTTTGCCACATATTTATAGAACCGGCTCTTCGATCTGCTTTCCATGCTCATTTTTCCATTTAGATCATTTCGCCTGCTTTTGCTTTCATCACTGTTCACACTGCGAATGTATGCACTGTAATTCGAAATACCATCCTTCATTTCCCGGAACATTTCATCATAGGCTTCCCTGCCACAGCTTCTCACCACCCGTTTTAGTTTTTTCAAATCCTCCCTGTGCTTTTCATAGGATGCCACCTTCGCCTCACAGACATAAGAATGCCCTTTTAAGACCTGAGAAAGCGTTTCCGTATATTCGGAAGACAAATAATGTCCCCTGTGTTTGAACATATGTAAAAGTGCCAAATATAAAAACCTGGCATCCTTCGGCTTTTCCCCGCCTGCAAGCTTTTTTCTCAAATGAAAGATGGTCGGATATTCCTTGTAGTAATCCGCATCCGTATATTTTTTCCCATCGTTCTTTCCCTCATTTTCCGCAGGAACAGACTCATCACAAAAAAGAGAAAATGGCTGCCTGTTTCCCTCTGACCTGTCCTCCTCCCAAAGCATACTTTCCTCCAGGCGCATGAAAAATCCCGGATCTGTCTTCTCGATTTCTTCAGAAAAAAGAAGCTTTAATTCCAGAATTCTTAAAACCTCCCTGTTCCGCTTCCTTCTGGCTTTCCGAAAGGCTCTTCTTTCCTCCGGTGCATCTGCCTCCTCACAAAGACGGACACCCCACATATCCTTGCCCTTCGCCCGGAGAAGTCTGTAATGTGGATCCGTCACCGCCCATCCCACAGAAGCAGTTCCCAAATCCAGCCCCAGAAAGTATTCTCTTTCGTCCATGAAAAATATCCTCCCATTCCCTTTCCTATTTATATGGTATTTTCGAAATTCTAGCATAAAAACAGACCATATGCAACTTATCCTTCTAAGATGGATGCAGATAAAATTTATCTTCGCCCGATATGTTACACTTCACACGGCAGTGGCATTTTATTTAAATCTTGTACGGAAACTGTACTCTGTATACTTGTTTTACATACCAAAGGTATGTTGGAGACACGCTCCCGCTTGATTCGCCTACGCAGCGGTACATAAAGCACCAAAATACGGTGCTTAAGTACCGGCGGTCTCATACAGTCTCTTCAACAAGTATACAGAGTACAGTTTCCTGTTTCAACATGTCTGCTAAAAATGCCACTGCCGTGTGAAGTGTAACCCCGATATTTTGTATCTACACCCTTCCCTGCGACTAACATTGCCAAATCCCGGAACCTGTGGTAAAATAAATCTGCCAATCAGGCAAACGCAGACGCTTGAGAACCTTTTT
>JAFVAA010000846.1 GCA_017476305.1 Lachnospiraceae bacterium | reverse complement strand
TCGGCGTTTCCCATGAATCCTGACTGCTCCCTGCAGGAGCCTCGTCATCGTTTCGACTTATTTTGCGCCAACGAATGATATCTTACCACGGTTTAAAAATATTGTCAATACTTTTTTTTAAATTTCTTAAATTTTTGTTATTTCCTGATTTTCTCGTAATTTTTCACTGACTACCTTTAGAACCACGCACTTACTGCGTGGTTCGTACAGTGCCAAAGGTGCGTTGCGGTTTGTGTGCATCCGCAACGCACCTTTGGCGCTTTGGAGGCTAAGTATTAAACCCACTTTCATTTATGGGGGGCTAGGAAGTTTTCATGCGGGTTTTATAAGAAGCTTTTCTTAAATCCTGTGTCTTTTTCAACTTTAACTTAGACTTCTTAATCTTGAACGTAAAGTTCTTAGTACCACCATTTGAAATCGTCACCTTCTTTTTCTTTAAAGAGTAAACACCTACACTCTTTCCACTACCGCTCAAAACAGTAATCTTAAGATTTTTTAAAGCAACGACCTTTTTTCCTGTGTTATTAAATGCTTTTGCTTTAATCACCAGATTTCCCTTACTGTCATAGGAAACCTTTGTCACATCAACGATGGCATTTCCACGACTTACATTACTAAAACTTACGCTATTTGTATAAACATTTTTTGCTACTTTTATCGTACAAGTATAGGCGGCTCCGGAAGCAGCTTTTGCCGTAATGATAGCAGTTCCTTCTTTCTTTCCTTTTACTACTCCTTTATCAGATACCGTTGCTACGGATGTTTTCGAAGAACTCCATGTCAGGCTCTCTGTATTATTCAGTACGGAAAGTGTGGTAGAAAATCCCTCTGTAATAGTAGCAGAAGTAACGTTCATATAAGAACTGTCCCTTGTTTGAAGAACCTTAATTCCAAAAGCAGTATCCTGTGGAAACGTAATACTCATTTTGCAGGTCGCATTTCTTGACATATCACGACAAAAGAAAATATATAAATGATTATAGGTTTTAATAGGAGCATTCTCCTTTCTGTCAGCATCTTCTGCCGATAGTGTTTTAGATTTACCAGCGACAGAAAGTGTGATACTAAAATCCGTTTTTTGAGACAGATAAATACAAAAACTAAAATCTTGGGAACTTTCTAAAGTAAACTTTGGAATCTCAAACGGGGTTCCGGCTGATGCAGTATAATCCGCATCCATATATGTAATAAGATCCGTATCTTCTGCCTTTGTTTCCCTTGCCGGAAGCACAGCTCCACCAAGTATTACTGACACCACAAGCATTAAACTCAAAATTTTCCTGACTCTCTCTTTCATAATAACCTCCTGTTTCTTGTCATTTTTATTGCTATAAATTTTCCCGAAAATTGTGTAAAAAGATTCTAAATATGCTTCAAATCTTTCATAATCAGCCTGCCTGACCTCCCCCGTACTCAAGGACCAACGAAGCGGAAGGCGCACTGATGTTAAGTTTCCTGCCGGATTTCGTATTACCGTCTTCGTCCACATGAACAATGGACAGCTGATTGCGTCCCTTTGTAGCTTTTACCTTGAATGAAACAGAATGTACTTTTTTACTTTTAGAAACTTTGATATTTGTTTTCTTGGTTTCGATTGGAAATCCTCCTTCGTTATCTAATTTTGTTTTTGAATCAAAGAATTTTACTGCATCAATATAGAATTTCTGATTTCCTGCAAACGTATAGGTAACTTTCAAAGTACATGATTTTTTTGCATAAAATACTGCAATACCAACATTAGACTGTTCCTTGATATTAATGTCTAATTTCTTTTTGTAATTTTTTAACCCGACTAGCGTTACAGAATAATCAGTTCCTATGTTGGAAAGTTTCAGAGTTTTATTTTATGATATATCTAATTTCTTTATTTTATTATTGGGACAATATAGATATTTGAGGTTTTTATTTTTACTGATGTCCAGAGTTTTCAGCTTATTATTATCGCATACCAAAGAGGTTAATTTTGTATTCTTACTAACATCTAATTTTTTCAGACCAATATTAAAGCACACCAACTCTTTTAAGTTTGGAAAATATTTTAACTGATTTACCTCTTTCTGCGATCCCATAGAAATTTCCGTGACCTTTTTAGCTTCGGAAACACTTAGAACATTATCCTTATTTTTATCATAGGTTTGATAAAAATCTTCCCAGTTCCCATCACCAACCACTTTTTTTGTAAGCACGTTTGCATCAGCTTTTACTGCTCTTGTAGTACCCCCCCCCGCAAACTATACCGGTACTACAAACACTAACTGCTGTCAATAGTGCAGCTACCTGTTTTCCTAATCGAAATTTTCTCATTTTAAATGCCCTCCTGTAAATAATAATATTTTAAAACAGCTCTTACATTATAACCTAAAATAATCTGTGTGTCTATCTTTTTTGGGCCTTCTTAAAGGTAAGCGCTCGTAATTTTTCAAGGTAAATGCAGCACTGTGTTGCTTTTACCTTGAAAAATTACGTCTTTCAGACAAATTATACTCGATAACAGAAAACCATTTCCCTTTTTTGCAAAATGTGTTATACTCGAACACGAAAGACATTTCCTGGTACAAGGAATGCATATGGGTTTGTATAATGCACTTTAGGAACTGTCCTTAAATCAACTCCTGTTTTGACGCAGGCTTTATCTTTGGGAGCAGGGAAGAAAACGTAGCTGTACCGAGCTACAGCAAGGCTTTCTGCCGGTGCTAAACGTCCGGGGGGGACGTTTGTTCCACACGGACTGAAGCGGGGCGTAGAAGCCATCGGAGATAAAGACAAGTCAAAATGGGAGATTAATGAAGGCCAGTTCCTTAGTACGAAGGAAAAGGCTGCTTTTTATAAAGGTGTGTTTTTCGTTTGTGTCTTCGCGTTGCCTGTCACAAACTTGTTTTACTAATAATATAAGTTTCTGTATAAAACGCAGCTTAAAGTCTGATACTATTTCTATTTAAGGAAAGCAACGCAGAAATGAGGTTAATAATGAAGCTTTTAACGATTACGATTCCATGCTACAATTCAGAAGAATATATGGAGCACGCCATAAAGACCTCCCTCGCCGGAGGAAGCTATGTAGAAATTCTTTTGGTCGATGATGGCTCCACAGACCATACTTTGGAGATTGCCAAAAAATACGAAAACGATTATCCGGAAATTATCCGTGCCATTCATAAAGAAAACGGCGGACACGGTTCTGCAGTAAATGCCGGCATTGCAAACGCCACCGGCTTGTTTTTTAAGGTGCTCGACAGTGACGACTGGTTTGATGAGAAGGCTCTTAAAAAAATCCTCCGGTTTATTCACTATGTTAAGAAAAACGAGATTCCTCTCGACCTCATCATTGCAAACTACGTCTATGATAAGCCAAGTGTAAACAGACAGAAATCTATAGGATATAAGGAAACCTTTACACCTAATAAATTTTTAGAGTGGAAGGATGCGAAGCATTTCCGCATGACCAATAATCTCCTCATGCATTCTCTGATGTACCGTACAGAGGTGCTTCGGGAATCCGGCTTAAAGCTGCCGGAGCATACCTTCTACGTCGATAATATTTTTGCATTTATGCCTTTAAATCATGTAAAGAGGCTTAGCTACTTAAATGTAGACCTCTATCACTACTTTATCGGCAGAGAGGATCAATCGGTCAATGAAAAGGTTATGATCGGGCGCATTGACCAGCAGATCAAAATCACGAAAATTATGATTGACGAATTCGACTATGATGCAATTCATGATGATAAGCTTAGAAGCTATCTTTTACAATATCTTTCTATGATGATGATTGTCAGCTCTGTCTTTTTGGTAAAGGAGGGCTCGAAGGAAAGTCTGGAAAAAAGAGAGGAGCTTTGGAATTACCTGAAACAGAAAAGCGAAAAAATTTACCGTATCATTTCCTTCCAGAAGCTCGGCAGACTTCTGCAGTTTAAGACACCTGCAGGACGTAAATTTATAAAGGTTGGATACGATGTGATGAATAAAATTTTTAATTTTAACTAATGTTTGTTTGAAACCATGACATAAATTGGAGAAAAATATGAGTGAGCTTTTATATTATGACGAAGAAAGTGAATGGAATAAAGCACTTCTCATGTACGACGCTGTACTAAAGGAAATCAGCACGAAGCTAGAAATCCTGAATAACGAATTTAAGCTGGCGCACCAGTACAACCCGATTGAGCACATTACCTCCCGCATCAAATCGGCACAGAGTATCGCCAGAAAAATCCGCATCAAGGGAAAAGAGCTGACCGTGGAAAATATCATTAAATACGTAAACGACGTGGCGGGTGTCCGTATCATCTGCTCCTTTACCTCGGACATCTACCGCATTGCAAAGGCAATCGCCAAGCAGGACGATGTCACGGTTCTTCAGGTAAAGGACTACATATCGGAACCAAAGCCAAACGGTTACATGAGCTACCACATGATTGTCGCCATTCCCATTTTCCTGTCGAATGATGTCGTAAACACAAAGGTCGAAATCCAGATTCGTACCATCGCTATGGACTTCTGGGCAAGCCTCGAACATAAAATCTACTATAAATTTGATGGGAAGGCTCCTGACGGAATCCGCGAGGAGCTAAGGGAGTGTGCCAATATCATCTCCTTCCTCGACCAGAAAATGCTCGCCATCAATGAAAGCGTGAAAAGATACCACGAGGATTTCAACGGCGGCACCGCTATGAACGAAGATTCCTCCACGTTTATGGATGAGGAGCTTCCGGACTCCCTGAAAAAGCTGTTCGGCACCGTCGTTTCAGAATAAACACCCATATCGGCTTTACTGATAGCACCATATACGAATTTTAGCAGAACGGAAGCCATATTTTTCTGATTCTAAAAAGCGGGCATTTCCCTCCCCAGCCGGAAAATGCCCGCTATTCATATATGCGTAAAAAACAGGATTACTCCTTTATCTCCTTCAGCTTTTTCCCGTTCAGGTATAATTCCTTTACCTGATCCACCGGAAACAGCTTGCTAAACGTCTTGTCATATCTCGCAGAAAGCACCTTTCCACCATCCTCTGTCACTCCCTCGCCGGAGTTCGAATCACCACTTTTAAACACCTTTTTCCTCTTTCCATTTTCCATAACGGCTTCCATATTTACGGAAATCTGCTTTGTCGAAGAGATATATACCGAAAGATACGATAAATATACCTTCGTGTATTTATCCACCTCATAAACCCTGTCCCCGGCATAATTCTCCAGGGTAAATGCATACCTTCCTGCCTCAGAACCCTCCTCATCCCCCGAATAATACAGATAAATCTGCGAATGCAGGGATAATTCTTTGTCCTCTAACTCCGGATTGTAAAATTCATAATAAACCCGTAAAATATCTCCCTCCATTTCTGCATACATTCTGGATGCTCCCGGATCAAGCCCATTGCTCAGCCTCAAAGAAAATCTCCCATCCCCGAATCTGTCTACAATCTGATGATCTGCATACTGTGGCGGTTCCTCTACTGCACCCCCCTCCTTTGACACATCAAAAATGCAGTAGCCGCTCTCTACCAGTTCAGAATACAACCC
>JAFVAA010000845.1 GCA_017476305.1 Lachnospiraceae bacterium | reverse complement strand
TGAGCAGAACACAGATGCCTAAAAGCACCTTATAATACCAGCGCATTTTTCTTCCTCCCTAAGTATTATCCCAGACTTACCATTCTCTACTTTTGTTTAATCTGTCTCGATACGCTTAACACCATCCCCATTTCTACCATAATAATCATCACGGACGTTCCTCCATAGCTGATAAAGGGCAGAGGAATTCCCGTTGACGGTATGGTATTTGTCACTACTGCTATATTTATGATTACCTGTATGGCAAGCTGGATCATCACCCCCACGCAGAGCATCGTACCAAAAATATCCGGTGCATGACATGCAATGACCACTATCCTCCAGAGCAGCGCTAAAAAAGCAAAGATGACAATAGCAGCACCCACCACTCCCAGCTCTTCGCAGACCACGGAAAAAATCATATCATTATAAGCCTCAGGAATGAACCCCAGTTTCTGCATGCTTTCCCCCAGTCCTTTGCCAAATAACCCACCGGATGCGATCGCATATAATCCCTGTCTGATCTGGAACGCTCCCGCATGATTTTCCACATCACGCCACATTTCAATACGGCTCAGGCGAAAGCCCGCCCCAAAAATGATGACAGCCGCTCCGCCCAGGACCAAAACGCCAAGGATCACCGCAAAATAGAGCTTTTTTTTGCTGGCGACAAAGCACATACCGAACATGATACCAGCTACAATAATAGCAGAACTCATATTTTCCTTCAAAATCAACAAAATCAAAGGGCTGACATATACAGCGATCCTGATGAACCCCTGAAACTCATCTAATGCACGTCTGTTCTTATATACTGCATATGCAATAAAAACAATCACTGCAATCTTCGAGACCTCAGACGGCTGGAAGGAAATCGGTCCAATCTTTAACCATCTCTTTGCCCCATTGATATCCTGGCCAATCACCAGAACGCTTGCCTGCAAAATAAGTGCTGTCACATATAGCACATGTACCAGCCTGACTCTTAAATTTCCAAACCTCTGTATCAGAATCTGATAATCCAGTCTGGAAATAATCACCATAATGATAAATCCTCCCACCACACAGGCAAGCTGTGT
Organism: Lachnospiraceae bacterium; assembly: GCA_017476305.1. Lineage (GTDB taxonomy): Bacteria > Bacillota > Clostridia > Lachnospirales > Lachnospiraceae > Butyribacter. The sequence continues at coordinate 2,795 of JAFVAA010000845.1, read as the reverse complement.
TCTCACATACAGGAAAGGATTGTTCTTTAAAGATGCTGTATAGTATCCTGCACTATAAATCATGACCACGCCAAACAGCGCAATTCCCAGTATCAGAATAAGAAGCATAAAATCATATTGTCTGATATATTTCGACTTAGCCATACCTTTCCCCCAGTCTGCCTGTAATCAATTCTCTGCCATTTCCACTGCTCTACAGACTGCGCACATACTCCTTGAACAGCCTTCCTCTTTCCTCGTAATTTTTAAACATCCCCCAGCTTGCGCAAGCCGGTGAAAGAAGAACCGCATCCCCGGGTTCTGCCTGCTCGCTGCTCACCTTTACAGCTTCCTCTAAACTGTCTGTCAGAATCACATTTGTAAAACCGGCTTTCTCAGCCGCCTCTTTAATCTTCTCCCTGGTCTGCCCTAAAAGCACCAGACACTTTACCTTATCCCCAAAGGAAGCAATCCACTCATCGTAAGAAGACTTCTTATCGTAGCCGCCGCCGATTACTACGGTAGGAGAGATCATCGCCTCTACCGCCTTGATCGCCGCATCCGGATTCGTTAACTTGGAATCATTGTAATATTTTACACCATTTACCTCTTTTACGAACTCGATCCTGTGCTCCACAGCCTTGAATCCGCGGATGGTCTTCTTTATATATGCAAGCGGCACTCCTGCGTGCATTGCAATCGCCACAGCCGCCATCACATTTTCATAGTTATGCTTTCCGAGAAGATTCATCTCATGAATCGTGCAGACAGGAATCCTTTCTGTATCACGGTAGATGATTTCTTCCCCTTCTAACCAGATTCCCCGCTCTAAAGCTCTTTCACTGCTGAACCAGAAAATTTCCGCAGGGATTTCCTCAGCCACCTTCCTCAAATGCTCATCCTCATAATTCAGGACACAGATCTGATCCTTTGTCTGATTTTTCGCGATAAAGCTCTTTGTCCGGATATAGCATTCCATCGTATGATGTCTATCCAGATGATCCGGCGTAATATTTAAGATCGCACTAATCTCCGGTCGGAACTCATGAACCGTTTCCAGCTGAAAGCTGCTGATCTCTGCCACAGTCACCGATTCTTCCGTCATTTTCGATGCATATTCCGTATACGGCAGCCCGATATTTCCCACGACATAGACATCCTGATAATAGCTTTTCATGATCTCACCGGTAAGAGCTGTCGTCGTCGTCTTCCCATTTGTTCCCGTAATCGCAAACAAACGTCCCTTCGAGAAGCGGTAGGCAAGCTCAATCTCTCCCCATACCGGAATCTTTCTTTCCTGAAGCGTCTGTACAAAGGGAAGATCTGTAGGAACACCGGGACTTAATACCGCCACATCTATCGTATCAAGCACACGGTCAGAAAGCTCTCCCAGAACCAGGTCAAAGGAGATCTTTTTTAAAGCGCCGTCTCCCGATGCCAAACTGATCTTTTTTTCTATTTCTTCACGGCTCAGGGCAGTATTACTGTCGAACAGCACAATATGGGCATTATTTTCTGCTAACAGTTTACAAGCCGCAATTCCGCTGATTCCCGTACCTGCCACTAAAAATGTTTTATCACGTAACTCCGTTTGAAAGTCCATCCCACTGACCATCCTTTCTGCATATGCAATTATAAAAACGTATTTATTCGTTTATTTACGCGTATATCGTTCACTTCACCAGATATGGAAGTGCATCGGACAAAAGCTCGGAAATCACCGGTGCCGCAATCTGTCCACCATAGTAAATCCCCTCCGGTTCATCGATGAGAACGACGGCGATCAGCTCCGGATCATCTGCAGGCGCAAAACCAAGAGTAGATGCAATATACTTCTTACTGCTTCTGGGAAGCTTTTCAGAAGTTCCCGTCTTCGCTCCTACACGATATCCTGTCACCGCCGCCTTTCCACCGGAGCCCTCGGAGACTACAGATTCCAGTATCACCTTCATATCCTCCGAGGTTTTTTCCGATACAATACCTTTCTTTTCCGGATAAGACAATTTTTCTACTACTGTCTTATCTGCACTCTCAAGCTGTATCCCAAAATGTGGCGTGATCAACGTTCCTCCATTGATTACAGCACTTACCGAAGTCAAAAGCCTGAGCGGAGACAACTGAAAGGATTGCCCAAAAGACATCGTAGCAAGCTCTACTGCACCTACATTTTTCTGCTGATGCATGATTGCCACTGCCTCCCCTGGTACATCCACGCCAGTTTTCTCTAAAATTCCAAGTTTTTTGATATAGCTGTAAAATGTGGGCGTCCCAAGTCTCGCACCCACCTCTATGAAAACCGGATTGCAGGAGTTCTGTACTCCCTGCACAAAGGTTTCCGTTCCATGACCTGTCGTTTTATGACAGCGGATTCTCCTGTCCTCTACCATCTTATACCCCGGACAATGGAAGGTATCTGTTTTTTTTACTACCCCTGCCTCTAATGCCGAAGTTGCAGTAACGATTTTAAACGTCGAACCAGGTTCATATGTATCACTGATACAGGAATTTCTCCACATATTGTTCAGCAGATCCTGCTTCTTTTTTTCACTGAACGTTCCTTTCTCTGCAATCTCATATGGTTTGTTCAGATCAAACTCCGGTTCATTCACCATCGCATAGATTTCACCGTTTTTCGGATTCATCATGATGATACGGACATTTTTCGCATTTTTTGCTTTCATTACTTTTTTCGCCGCCTGCTCTGCGAATTCCTGCAAATTCACGTCCAGGCTGCAGTACAGATTATCACCGGGCACCGGTTCAATCCTCTCCTCCGTCTTTCCCTCAATCTCAATTCACTTCGCATCCGTAGTGGT
>JAFVAA010000844.1 GCA_017476305.1 Lachnospiraceae bacterium | reverse complement strand
GCCAGTTTCTTCAGTTCGGTCGAAAGGATCTGCCGATCTGGAAATGTCATGTCACCGTCCGCATCCTTTACCGTCAAAAGCTCCATGATGAGCTTTTCCCTCCGGTTCGCAAGACCGTCCTCCCACCTTGCATCGAAATCATATCCCTGTCTCCTGTAATTCACAAAATATGGCAGCCATTCCAGGCTGATGAACCCTGCCTTCTTATCAAAGAATTTCCCGTAAGCCGCCTGGCGGCTGGCTGCGATAATCTCCCGCCATTCCCATGGATCCTCGTTCCTGTCGCCCGTCCACCAGAAATCCGGCGACACATGTTCCTCTGCGGAAAAGCCAGGTATCCCGTTCGCAAAGAACGGCAGGAAACCGGCCTCATTTATCCAGTCCACAAGCTCCTGCCATGTCCTGATCCGGTATGGATCGTCCCATTTCATGCCACGCATGATCCATTCCCCGTTCTCATTTCCCATAAACTGTCTCCTCTCCTAAATGCAGCCGTTCCATTTATTGCATTTACATTCAGATGTGTCAGACCAGATGGACAGCCGCTTATCTTCTTTTCAATATTTCCAATGTCTTCCGGTCTTTCTCACCGCCATAGAATTTATCAAGCACTTTCCGGAAAACCTCAAGCTCCGGTGCCGCCTCAGCAAACAGCGTCATGGATGACCGGAGCTTCAGGTCATCCGGATATCCCATTACCTCACCGGCATCGGAGGAATCGAGGGAAAGAAGTGCCCCGCTGATCTCAAGCAGCCGTCCTTTCAGTACCTCATTTCCCAGATAAGCCTTCGCCTCATCCAGCCCATCAATCCCATAGAATTCTGATGTGGAACTGAATCCCATTCCTTTCACCTGCGGAAAGATATACCATATCCAATGGCTCCGCTTACGCCACGACCGTATTTCTGAAAGTGCCGTATCATAATCCCGTTCCTGTGCCTTTAAAAATCTGTCCAGATCGTACATTCCTTCACCTCCTTTCTAAATCACCACACCGGCAATATGGTCACACTGGTGCTGTATATTCTGTGCGATGAATCCGGTGAAATCCTGTCTCTGTTTCTTGAAATCCCTGTCCTGGTACTCCACCGTGATATTCTGATACCTCTTTATTTTACGAAGTCCTTCCAAAGACAGACAGCCTTCCTCTGTCTCATACTCTCCTGATTTTTTTACAATTTTGGGATTGAACATCACCATCGGTGCAAGCCCCAGGCTCACCACGATGACCTGCTTTTTCATGCCGATCATATTGGCGGCCATCCCTACACATGTCTTACTGTTCGCCTGCAGGGTATCCTTTAAGTCTTCTGCCACCTGCATGTCTTCCTTTATCGCCCTTTCTGACTTCTGTGCCAGGAACAGCGTATCCCTCATGATCTTCTGAACCATTTTTCGTCTGCCTCCCTTATGAATTTTTCTGGCAATTTCTGTCTGTTTCCGTCAGTTCACCCGCACCGAGACCTCTTTGATATTCTCATGTTCTTCCTTTTTCTTCTCAAAAAAATCCTGGAGTTCCTCTGCGAACTCCTCTAAGATCTCCGTATCCGTATGATCCTCTACCGCAAGATTTACAATGATCTGTCTATAATGTGTCATATGCCGGTGTCCTCCCTCTTTCTCTTCCTGCATGCCGTATAATGGTGCCCATC
>JAFVAA010000843.1 GCA_017476305.1 Lachnospiraceae bacterium | reverse complement strand
TAACAGTCTTGTAAACAATACAGCAAGATAGCACATGAGGAAGTGTCCCGTTATGGTTTCTTTTTTTGCAGGTAGGTTGGTCGTGCATCCAGTTCAGTTTTCATGATGCGAAAGAAGAATTAGAACCGGAAGACGGACACAATGAGATGTGATAGTGAAGCGAATATTTGTTCGATTTTTAATGTGATTTCCTTTGTTCTGTGTTATAATGTTATCAGGATATAACTTAGGGTGTACTTATGGAGCAAGGCAGATTTCTTTTGGCACAGAGAAATGGAGGATTGTATGGACAGAAATGTAAATATTATCACGGATCTGGATGGGAAACAGTTTGTACTTATCAATGATATACGGTTCAAAGGAAAAAAACGGGAGGAGTGGAAGGAGATTGAAGAATATCTGAAACAGTATGTCGGAGAGTTCTATGAGATCGTGGAAACTTCTGAAAAGATATTTATTTCAAGTGATTTCCCGGATGAATATGCGAACTCTGAGAGCAGGCTTGCTCTTAAAGGAGCAAGAGTCAGGGCGAAGGCAAATGCTTCACAGGGAATACCGGAACTGATACAGATTGCAACAAATGAACAGATTTCAGAGAATACGAAGAAGAAACACCGGAACGATGCAAAGTACGGCTGGTACCGGTATGATGTGAGGTTTGCTCTGCCGGTATATAATGATAGATCCGGTCAGGTGGAGAGATATAATATCTACTTTGCGAATATGCTGGTCCGTCATGCGGATGACGGGAAAAAGTACCTTTATGACTTTTTGGGAATAAAAAAAGAAACGAGTAGCCCGCTTGAGTCCTAAGACTGTACGGTAAAAACCCATCTCTTTGTAAAAGAGTATAGAGGCATTTCCCCAAAAAGTCAAGAGAAAATAAGACAATAACAAAATATTTTTTTGTAGAAAATGCACTTGCTATCACGGCAGGTGCTATTTTTCTGCCCGGAAGGAGGTGGTTGTCGCAGCGAAAAGAGAAAGCTATACAGTATGGAGCAGATGCTTTTGAGACACAGTGGAATGGACAATCTAAAATAGAAAATGTTGTGGATAACAGCAGGAATGAAAAAGCCAGATAAAACTGGTATTATGACGTTGAAATTCTGCTAAATAGCGTCGATATAGAATAAGAATTGCATAGGATGAAAGATTTTCTTTTGAAAAGCATATCTTAGGAAAATCTTAACATTTTCTTAAACTTATCCTTAGATTTGTTTACAGGGGATTTTTTGTTATACTAAAAGAAAAAAGGAAATCGCAGATCTGATAGAGATTGATCTGCAAAATGAAGATTTTAATGTATTGAATTTCTATTCTACAAAAGAGGCTCTTACTTATTGTCGATTTAACTATAAGCGTGATTGAAAAATTGAATTATGAAAAGAATGCCTGATAACTTGAGATATTTGGTATTTTTGCAATTCTTGTTAATGACTAAAAAATCTCAAGTCTTGTCAGGCATTAAAAAATTATAGGAACTATTTATCTGTCAAATTAAAACTTAGTGAAAATGTGCAACCTCCACCTTTGGTATCTGATAAGTGGATATGGGCGTTCATGTTTTCTGCCAATTCTTTCGCAATACTAAGTCCAAGACCGAAGTGGTCTTTCTTGGTATGGGATTTATCGCACTGATGGAATCGGTCAAATATTCGTTCTTTGTTATTCTCGGTAATGCCAAGTCCATGATCTATGACAGAGATCGTTATGATGTTTTTTTCTATCTCACCGCTAAGAGTAATGCTTGAATCGCCGGGTGAATATGTAAAAGCATTGTCTAAAAATATCTCTATAATTTGGCATAGGCGATCTCTGTCTGAAGATATAATTGGGAAACAATCCTCCGGCATATTTAATTGAAGTCGTATTTTTTTTTCTCTGCAAATTGGTTGATATTTTTCGTAT
>JAFVAA010000842.1 GCA_017476305.1 Lachnospiraceae bacterium | reverse complement strand
TACGGAATACCATATTTGTTTTCTGATTTTAAAAAGAAAGGCGGCTATCAGAAATCCATAGAGCTATCAAAGGAATATCATTTATACCGACAGAATTACTGCGGGTGTGAATTTAGTAAGAGGGAGGCAGAAGGGCATAGTCCGGATGGGAGGATATCATGACGGAATTTTGGGATGTTTATGATGGAAACGGAAGCAGAACGGGAAGAATCATGGAACGGGGAACTCCGGCAGACGGGGATTATATGCTTTGTGTACACGTATATCTCCATACGCCGGATGGAAGGTTTTTAATGCAGAAGCGTTCGGAGGACAAGCAGAGCCATCCGGGAATATGGGATGTGACTGGAGGTGCCGTACAGGCAGGGGAAAAAAGTATAGAAGGTGCCATCCGGGAAACAGAGGAAGAAATCGGGATCACATTAGAGGAAAAGAATTTGACCTATGTCGGCAGGATAAAAAAGCGGAGAAGCTTTATTCACATCTATTTTGCCAAAAAGGATTTTGAAGAAAGGGATTGTGTTCTGCAGACCGATGAGGTTTCTGAAATTTGTCTCGTGGATAGTGATGAGGTACTTCGGATCGAAAGAGAGGAGCGGAAAAGAGAACCGGAGTATATGGCACTTTTACAGGCGGCTATGGCGAAGTACACCGGAAATTAAGAGTTGATAAAATCCTATGATTATGGTATCATGAGGAAATAATAGTAACGCAGACGAATTGCAGGAGGAAGGAAGAAAATGGACCAGATGATAAAGATGAAGAATCGTTTATCAGAAAATATCATGACTGCTGCTGTGGAGGCTGTTGCGTGGGAGCGGGTAACGATGCATCTTCTGGTCAGGTTGGAATTTTATGGAAATTTTTTTGATGAGGATGGCCTGAGGTTCTATGCAGTGGATCGTTGTTATCATGCAAGGGCGCTTTATCAGAAAAAAAAGGAGTCTGACCGATTGTATCGTTTGTCTCTGAATGTGTCCAATACGGGAGATGACAGGGCTCTTCCTGTGGGAAGTTATTTTATTTATGTCTGCAGACAGGATGAAATTCTGGCAAAATGTTCTGCAGCGCCGGAAATTTTGCCGGATATGGAAGATTTTTCCCGGTCTTTTTTGCATAGTAACCGGGAAAATGGTTATCTGGTAAATTTTTTTGTTTCCGCTGAAAAAGAGGAGCTTCCGTTCATGCTGCATGTGGTGCATATGAAAAAGGAGGGAATGAATCAGATTCGTGACAGGGATATTATTTTCTCTATTTTAAAAAGCCCATTTATGCTTTTAAAAAAAAATGCCGGAAAAATTTATTGGCGCACTTATTATAAATTAAAACGGAAAAAATACAGAAATCATAAAAAGACCGTGCTTTTTATGACGGAACAGAGTGATACACTGGGAGGAAATCTGGCAGCGGTCAAAAAACAGATGGAAAAGATGGGATTAGCCAAGGAGTATGAGATTATGACATCTGCGAGACCTGCTTCCTATATTCCGCAGACCTTTGGAAGCACGAGAAGACTTTTGAAGAAGCTTGCGAAAGCACAAACGGTCTATCTCGATGATCATGTACCGCTTTTTGACTGGCTTTTTCCGGACAGGAAAACGAAGATCATACAGCTTTGGCACGCCGGTGCCGGATTTAAATCTGCAGGCTACAGCAGAAGGGGACATCTCGGGGCTCCTGCCCCTGTAAGCTGTCACAGGCAGTACCGCTATGGAATTGCCGGTTCCAGACAGATCGGAATTTTCTTTGCAGAGGTGTTTGGAATTAACGAGGAGAGGATCCTTCCGACCGGGATGCCAAGGATGGATGAGTATTTGGATCCTGCCTATCGACAGCAGAAGGAGAAGGAGCTCTATGAGCTTTATCCAATGTGCAGAGGGAAAAAGGTGATCCTTTTTGCTCCGACCTATCGTGGAAAAAACCGCAAGGATGCGTTTTATCCATATGACCGGATCGATTTTGACAGACTTTACCGGTTTTGTGGGGAGGAATACGTCGTATTATTTAAAATGCATCCATGGGTTCATGACGGAGTTCCGATTCGGCTGGAACATGAAGATCGTTTTTTAGACGTGGGGCAGTATCCGGATATCAATGATCTGTTCTATTTTACAGAGATTTTAATTACAGATTATTCTTCCAATATTTTTGAATACAGTCTGATGAGAAAGCCAATGCTGTTCTTTGCATTTGACAAGGTTTCGTATTCTTTTTCCAGAGGCTTTCACAGAGATTATGAAAAATCAGCTCCGGGAAAGGTATGCTACGATTTTGACAGCTTGATGACTGCATTGGAAACGAAGGATTATGAGTATGAAAAGGTTGAAAAATATATAACCGGACATTTTGATCATATTGACAGCGACGCTTCGAAGCGTGTTTTGGAGTGGACTCTGCTTAGCGGTCCCCCGAAGGAAATCGTAAAGGAGATAGAAATGCGGGAAGCCGAGAGAAAAAAAATGGAACGGTTGGATTTTACCAGTTTATCAGAAATTTAAAGAGGATGGTACTGGTTGAAGGTGAATAGTCAAAGGAGGATGTTTAGATGAATATTGCAGCGATTTTTGCAGGTGGAAAAGGAGTTCGTATGGGGACAGGTATTCCGAAGCAGTTTCTGGAAATAAACGGGGAACCTGTTCTGATGCACACTCTGGAGCTCTTTCAGGAGCATGATATGATTGATAAGATTTATGTATCCGTACTAAAGGAAT
>JAFVAA010000841.1 GCA_017476305.1 Lachnospiraceae bacterium | reverse complement strand
GGGGAAATCCAGATTGTAGAGGATGAAGACGGAAAATATATCTGGGAATGCCCGAACTGCGGAAACCGGAACCAGGAAGAGATGTCCGTAGCCAGAAGGACCTGCGGCTATATCGGCACACAGTTCTGGAACCAGGGCAGGACACAGGAGATAAAAGAGAGAGTATTACATCTGTAAACAACAGGGAACCGTCATTTTATAGCATGAAAATGGCGGTTCCTTTTATATAGAATGTTCCTAAAAAAATACAGTTACTGCACGCAATAAATGAAAAATAGCATAATACGAACGGTTAATTGATGATTTTATTTTTCCTCATGAAAAAGCAGTTCAGAAGCTTCTAAGTCCTCTGTAGCGGTATCATATCGATACTTTGATAAATCAATTATGCTGCCTTCCATAAAACCACTCCTTCATCTTTCACATTTTTGAAAAAAGGTATTATATTACCCCATTTCACAAATTCGTCTTTTTCAATGTCAAGTACCGAAAAAACTTTTTCATATTTCAAATTTAATTCAACTATTATATCTGATAATTTTTCCTTTTCTGATAATTTTTTTCCACAATAACAGCTAAATCAATATCTGATTCTACGGTATCCTCCCCTCTTGCTACTGAACCATATAAGATAATACAATAAATATTCTCTTTTAAAAATCCCGCATACAATGCACAAAATTCTGACTTATCACTTCATCCATAGAAACACCCCCTGATTTTTAGCATTTTTCACAACTGTTCACTTTCTATTCCTAATTTTATTAGAAATATTCTTTCCTACATTCTAACATAGCTTTTTTCTACTGCAATAAATTTTCTCTCTGGCAAAAATACTTTTTTCCTATCCGGAAGCGCAGGATGCAGAAAGAACCCTCTCTTTTTCCAATCTAATCCACCTCCATCCTATGCTTCCCAAAAAGTACCAAACCGAACCTTAAAAACGGTTCGGTTACTTATGATACGGTTCTCCATAACGCTTTTTCGGAACAAAATACCTGACATACTTCGCAGAAGTATGTTGTAGACTATCAGAGAAAAAATCCACCGAGGTTGTGATTAGAAGCATATCACATAATGAGTATAATATTTTTCAGGCAAGTGCCATCAAATTTAATTCTTCTGCAAGTTTATCTACTAATTCGATTTTCATTTTCAAACTTTTTGCTATTTCCTCATTCGTTAATTTTTGTAATTTGAGAAGTTCAATAGCACTTTCCTTTTTCTCTTCGTCTATCAACTCCTGCATTATCTTACTCATACGCTCCACCCCTTCCTTGTCCTTTTTATAATAGTTTGCCCTGTTTCTTAGTTCCTTATAATTCATATCATCCGGCTCTTTGCATTTAAAATCATGCACCAGCTTTCCTAAAGGTGTATCTTCTTCCATCGATCCATTCACATAGATGATATGTGCCTTGTCATCAAAGCTCTGTCCGGTCTCCACAATCGTCCTCTCTATATGGTAGATTGGAAGATTACCGCCCAGAACATCATTCTCTGTAATGAATATGATCCATGATTCCGGCAGCTTATTATAATCCCTCCCTGCTTCCAGATAGTTTCCGTCAATCAGGCTGCTGTTATATCTTGCCCTTTTCGGAACCGCACCGGAATCATCCTTTTGCACTTCGATATCCATCTCCTGTCCGGATTCTCCAATCGCATGGATATCCATCTTGACAGAATGACCATACAGGTTATGAACAACATACTGTGTCAACACTTCGGTCACTTTCAAATTCTGTTCTAAAATAATCCGAAGCAAAAGTTCCGTACTTTCTATATTTTATTAAAAACAGCAGTCATAAATTCATCATCAAATAAGGTAAACTCCTGAATTTTATTCGTAATCTGCTCTCGTTTTTCTTCATTCATAGGCAATCTCCAAAGGACATATATGATGTCCTTTAGTCCTTTGTGTCATGACTCTTTGCTACAACCTTATACTAACACAATTCGCCCTTGTATGCAATGGATTTTATGCCCTAAACTCCTATGCCGGAAGTACGAAGTTACTATTCTGAGCCGGACAAATACTTGTCTTTAATGGCATCCCATCCGGTAAAGACTTCCGTATCTGATATAAACCCATTCTCCTGTTTCACTTTACGTAAAAACTCATCATAAAGCAACCCACTTATTTTTCTGGCTTCTAAAAAGCTCTCCGGGACCTTTACCAGACAATCCTCATCATCTGGAATAACAGCTTTCAAATCTGTAATAAAAGCATCTATGACAGGCAAATAATCCCTTTCTATTCTGGCTGCATAAGACCTGGCAGCAGATTCATTGTATAAATGTGTATCGTCATTCCGATCATCTAACATTTCAAGCCAGATCTCTTCATTTTTAATCAGTTCCTGCTGATAGGCAAGCTTTAATATCTGTTTAGGAGAACCCGATTTTGCAGAAGAAAAACCTTCACTCTTTAAATATTCTTTAACCGTTTTCCATCCCAGCTCGAATAATCTGTCGAAATCAGCAGTCAAACCAGACACATACATTTCTGAATCACTTGATTTCTTATAAACTCTGGACATTGTATTAAAAAGCGACTTCATTTGCTCAAACTTTCTCATACAACAGCACTCCCTCTTTCTCAATATTATCCCTTAAATTTAAGTCAATCATATCACTAGATAAATTCACTACATCAAATAACAACAAAGTTCTGATATTCTCAACATCTTCACAAAAATCTAAATGCTCTCTGGATGATTTAAAGTAAGCAGCAATATCAATATCACTCTTTTCCCAACAATCACCTCTGGCTCTTGAACCAAAGAGAAATAACTGCTGAAGATCATATTTTTTTGCCAGATTTGCAAGTTCATGAACGATGCTATGATCAATGACCGTAGTGCTCACCCCATTCCATGTAAATTTAATTCCATTCTTTCACTACCATTTTATACTAGCATAATTCAATTTTGCTTGCAACGGTTCTTTCGTATTAAATTCGTGAAAAAGCAAAAAGGTATAAGACTAATAATTTTTTCCCTTCTTTTTCTTTGTCGGTACTTTTACTCTTATTTTGGGACTAACATTCTTAAAAGCATTTTTCCCTACTTTTTCTCTATAAAACCAATAAAGAGAGGGAAACAAACCCTTGCCCTCTCTAGCATTATATTTTTAACCACTCCAAAACAAAAAAATCCAAACTACATAACGAAATTTTGGTTATTCGCTGTTTGGTGTGAAAGCCTACTACATTTTGTGGTATCTTGGGCTCTGCCCAAACCCGCAATGGGGATGCACCCCCTTGACCCCTGCCCCCTCGCCGGGGAGGCAGGGAAACAGCAGATGCTGTTTCCTGTG
>JAFVAA010000840.1 GCA_017476305.1 Lachnospiraceae bacterium | reverse complement strand
TATTGTGAAACACGTGCATGACGAGCTCATCATCGAGTGTGGCAAGAATGTATCCATGAATGCCATATGTGAAAGCACATCATATTTTTGTGTCCAAATTTATACCGACTGCCGCTTCTTTTTCATTTCTGCCGTCATCTTTACTTGTATCATCAACATCAAATACAATGACCTCCTTAAATCTGTCTCCAAACAGTGCTCTTCCGGCTGCCTGCATTTTTTCCGTCAATTCTGCTTTTTCTTCCTTGCTCAACTGACGCTTCTCCGCAAGTTCTGCTTTCTCATGCCTCTTTTCCTCGTTTTGCTTGCGGATTTTCTCTGCATTTTCGGACATGGTCTGTAAATGGGATTTTGCGTTAGGATCTCTTGTTACAATCGTCCACCCGCTCATTTCACCGTCCTTATCAATCACAGTTCCACATTCACAACTCCACCCTTGCGAAGCATAATAACTTTTCATCTGATTATCTAAGTCTGCCAGCAATGCAATCTGTTTTTCATATTCCGCTTCTAAATTGGAATCATTAGCCATTTTTGTTAAAAACTGTGAATCAATCATAACATTCGTTGTATTAGAAGAACCGAATTTTGTTCCTTTTTGATAAACTCCTGCTACAAAACTGTAACCGCTGTACTTTTTGGATAGATAAGCTAATTCGTCTGCTGCCGTACTTCTCGTTGTTTCTGAGCTGGTTTTGTTAGCTTCACCGCTCTCGGTTGTCTGTTTCTGGTTTCCGGTTCTTGCAGTATATGCAAAATTGCTGACATAACTGCCATAAACACTGCTTACTTCCATTGCCATAAATCATTCCTCCTTATAAATGAAAAATTTACATTAAATAAATCCGAAAGGTCTATGCTAATACATTAAACATTCTTTCCGTTTTTTCTATACCAACCACATAGCCATCCATTACCTCACAACTGCTCTGACTCGCTTGTGCTGCCGCCCGCCATGCCTCATTATATATGGAACACATTTCCATTTGTCTTGCCGTCTCTGCCTTGGTATGTGGCATAGTCCACCCGCCATTGGAATACGTTGCCACTACTTCTCCGTTACTATCCCGAAATTCTGCATATTTTACACTTTTACCGCTTTCCTGATATTTTATTTTTCCATTAAGCAGTAACTCTATCACATCAATCGGTTTTGCCACCGCAATATTGTTCCCGGCAGCCTTCTGTAATCCTGTCGCAATAATCCCTTTTCTGTCTGGAGAGACCTCAGAAACATACTTTTTTTGCAATTCATTAAAGCCTTCCGAAGTCCCCTGAAATTTCCCGGCAGCCTGATCCTTTATTGCCTGCTCTACGATAGCTTTTCTATATTCAGAATCGCTGGTCTTTGTTTTGGTCTTAGTATAGACAAAAAAATCTTCATAATTTGGCAGACTTACTCCGGCAATCATTCCTGTTCCGGAAAAAATCCTATTTTGCGTTATATAACTGCCGCCGCTTACCTGCATCAACGAACCTCCTTTACAACCACCTTAGGATATCACTAAAGCCCCCTTTAACGTTCTGATAGGGAATTTTAACATAATCCTCCGGAAATTGTTGCAATGTCACATATATAGAATTCCCGCCACCCCCTATTCCGGGCAGCTTGCTGTAGCACCCAAACACGATATAAAGGTCTGATGCTTCAACCCCATGCCGATCCAATATTTCACAGAAACTGCTCTTGTCTATATAAACATAGTTTTTATCATAACTGAACGCTTGTTCCAACACCGGACAATCTTCTAAGACTGCCATACGTCCTTCGTTGTCAACCACCGAAACTGACGCATCCTCCGTATATGTCGGATAGGATAATGTCCCTACGGCCACAAACAAGCATATAATAATTACGAGGCAAGCCGTAGACAGGGCAAATATCAGTCCCTTTTTATAAGGCGTATAGTCCCGTATTCGGTTTATTCTTTCTTTTGCACACGAATAATCATTCTCGCCGGAGAAAGTCGCGGGAGAAGCGCTCTCCACGGATAAAAGCGTCATGCTCTTTATGATAAGCTTTCCATATGAAATGTTATCCTCACCGCTCAGCTGTATCGTGACAGCATCACAGATATGCTCCATATCGTCTTTCAGATAGCGGGACGAGTAGCGCAGGAGAGGATTACACCATAACAGGGTACACAATAAATCCCACAGAAAGAATACCCACAAATGCCCCAATCGGATATGCGTTTTCTCGTGGAGCTGTATCGTGGCAATCGCCCTGTCGCTCATTCGCTCACGTACCACTCTGGGGATGACAATCTTGTGATTTAACAGCCCTGCCGTAAATGGCGACATGGGAGCGTTGCAGATATATACCCGTTGGCCATTCACGCTCTCCACAGGCAAAGGCGCAAGCATTTTACCTATTTTCCAACGTTTTCGAATGAGCCATACAGCCGATGCCAGAATTCCGAGAAAATAACCATATCTCACCCAAGCGTAATCCATACAGACATCTTGCCACCATAAGAGCAGCTTTCTCGCAAGTTCATTCTCATAGTAGAATCGCAGCTTGCCCAGAAATGGAACGATAAGAAACAATCCCCATACCGCACCTTTGAGAAAAATGTTGTTCTTCAGTATCGTTTTTCGGAGTAGCAGTACCAACCCCAAAAGCAGAACGGATAAAATGGCGCACCGTCCAAGCTGGACAGAGAAATAAATCGTTACGCCGTCTATAATTAATCTGGTCTGTTCCAATGCAATCATTTCCTGCCTTTCCCCTATTTCGGTTTTTTTTCTCCATCATTCTCCCTGCTCTGTTCCAAGATCGCGGTAAGCTCTGCAATCTGTTCATCAGTCAACACAAGACCTTGCAAAAAAGCCGCAGCGGCAAGTGTCTTGTCCCCATGAAAGTAGCTGTCAGCAAAATCACGTCTCTTGTCTTCAAGACATTCCTCTTTTGTTCGAAGCGCATAGTAGTGATATACCCGGCTGTCGTGGTCGTCCACCGTATAAGTGAGCAAGCCTTTTTTTATGAGCAGGGTAATAAGGACGCGGATCGTCCGCACGGTCATGTCATCCGTTTCGTGTATTCTCTTGATAATCTCAGCAGATGTTACACCGTCCCCGATTTCCCAGACCGCATCCATAATGAGCCATTCGCTCTCTGTCGGTGTCACTTTTCCTCTATCCATTCCATAGTCCCCCTCTATTTGATTAATGTTCTTTGACCTTTTCACATATTATATCGGTCAAAGAGTTTTAATGGTTAATACCCTTTTATCGTTTTTTTGATTTTCTTCCTCACTATTGGCATAGCATTCCTAACGAAAGAGCAATAACCGTCTCTCCAACATAAAAAAGCACCCAAACCGCCAGGCTCGAGTGCCTCAATCCGAATCCCCATATTGATTCACACCCACTTCTGCACCGTCCTTGAAGCACACCCTTTCCTCTTTGCGTCCGCAAGCTCCGACTTTAGGTCTTCCACCTGCATTTATCAGGTTCTCTCTGATTTCCTTTTCGGTTTGCATAGCGATATCCTTATTTCATGCACCTCTTGAAGAAACTCTCCAGCTTGTCGAAAAGAATCTTGTCCGCACAGTCATAGATGTCGATATACTCCGCATCCTTTGCCAGATTAAATCCCTTAGGCTCCGCAGCATTTCCATATGCCTTTTCGGAAAATGCCTTGAATTCATTTTATATCCAATCCTGCACGAGGAGATTACCACAATACTGAAATCCATCCTTCATCGCCGCAACACCCTTCGGTAATCTTCTTTCTTCTGCATATCTTGCTGCTTCTCCACCTGGTTCCACAGCTTCATAAATGCCTCCGTCATCTCCAACGTACTTTCGTGCCATATACCAATCTGTTCCATCTTGCTCTTAAAACGCTTGATAGAACCCGGCATATCACTAAGAGAAATCCCGATCCACTCTGCCTTTTCTTTATCTGTCATCCTCTGATAATCCTGTTTTGTGACAGCTTTCTCCACAGACTTCTCCAAATCTTTTTCTACATTGCTCAAAGAATCTTGTGTCTGGAATACTGTTTCTCTCTGCACCAATGTGTCCGATACTTCCGTAGGGAATATTGATAAGTTGGGTGGATCTGTCTGTACGATGGTGTAAACTGAAGGTTCTAATGGTTCCGATTGCTCTACATCTTGATCCGGCATTTCTGTTTGGGATATACCATCTTTCCGGTCAGGCTTCCGAATCTCCATTATGTCCTTTTCCTTTTGCATTGCATCATCCATGACGGATTCCTTCATTCTCTCTTTCTCTGCCACAAACTGCTCATATGTCAGGAACGGCTTCTGCATATCCTCCTCTGTAAGCTCTGTCATCGGCGTAAATCTCCGCTCGTCGATATAATTGATATACTCCCACTTATACGGGTGGTCAAAATGAATACCATATGCGATATCAGCCAGCCTGTCCGCTTCGGATATCATCTGATTATATAAGTCCCGGATATGCTCTTTTTTCATCTGTTCCTCTTTCCTTCGGGCTTTCTCTCTACTCTTTTCTTCCCAGTCAGCACGTCTCCTTGCTTCCGCTTCTTGTTCGGCTTCCTGTTTTGCCTGCTCCGCAGCACGCCGCATAGCTTCTGCCTCTCACTTTGCTCTTTCCTCTGCTGCACGTTTTGCCGCCTGTCTTTTTGCTTCAGCTCTCGCCTCCGCTTCCCGCCTTTCTTTCTCTGCTTTTAATCTTGCGACAGCAACAGGATATTCCGGTACATCAGAAATGGACGGATCAATCTCAAGGGATTCTGCCGGGTAATCCCTGCCGATACGCTCCAATGCCTCATTGATGGAGGCTGCCATCTGCCGTTCAGACAGGCTTTTTCCTTTCCGAAGCTGTCTTGCCCTCTTTTTCAGTTCATCAAGCCTTTGTCCGTTCTTTAAGTGTTCCGCCTGATATTCACGCAGCCCCTCCGGGGTATCACATTTTCTTTTTAATGAGGCATTCCTTGCATAAATCTCCTGCTGTTCTGAACGGATCTGGTTCAGTTCATCCACAGCATTTGACCGGTAATCCAGAAGATCCTCAAAAGAATGGAT
>JAFVAA010000839.1 GCA_017476305.1 Lachnospiraceae bacterium | reverse complement strand
TTGAAAGTACAAAAAAAGAATAAGAAAGCAGCACAAAAAAGGAAAACGACAGAGGAAGATACCGCATGAACAGCGTAATGATCGTTACACCACCGGAACGCCCGTCAAACAGACTTCTGACACCCCACTTTACACCATCCCATACCCAGTATAAATACCCTACTGTCGCAATCAAAAAAACCGGGTGTAAGAAAAATCCCCTGCACTTTATCCTGATCATACCATATCCCCTCAGAATGACTTTCTGTAAATTTTCTCCTTCTCCTGACAAAAACGAATATACTTCCAAGAGAAGCCGTGCACAGCATGGTCACAATGATAAGAAGCTTACTTGAATGATCCAATACACCGGCTGTTTCTCTTTTCGGTACTCCTGTATTCGCATCCGGATTACTCTTAAACGCTTCTTCATCATAGATTGCATTCATTCTTTTCATAAAGTTCTCTGCCGTATAAATCCGTCCGTTTTCAATTCTCGTTTGTTTATCGCTTGAATCAATCTGTCTGCTTTCCTCAAAATACGGAATAAGATATTCATTTTTGTCTGTTTTTGCATAGACCATATTCAAATGATACATATCGGAATATGCATAGAGCACCCTGCTTATTTTTTCATTCTTTCCTGCTTTATTGAAAATTTTTCGGGCTAAAGCTTCTCTCGCTTCGGGAATATTTTCTCTTTTCCCACCCTCTGATTCCAACACACAGTCCATTGTTCCGTTTTCTTCCGCCAATGTCGCAATACCACCGCCCTGATCCGTCTCATAAGGAACCAGATACCTGGTATCATTGGTGATACATTTTTCAAAGCTCCCGCTTTTTTCATATTCGGAAATCAGAAAAGAAGTTGTCAGATTCGTTAAAAATGTATGATTCATATCATACGACTGATCCGGATTTTGTAGCTCCTTACCGCCCGCATTATCATTTTCTATGCAGGCTTTTATTTCCTGCTTCTTATCCGTCCAGCCGTTTAACTCACGAATAATATCGCCTTCCGTGTAAAGCGTGTCCTCTTTTTCCGTCGCATAAGCCTGTACCTTTACCGGGACACACAGCAAAAGTAACATAAAAAGTAAAGCTGTCATATAGATTTTTTTCTTCATACCCCACACCCTCTCCTTCTCTGCAGCCTGTTCACTTTTCACAGAAGCTGCCGTAATTTTTCTTTCTAAATACTATAACGAAAAGAAGGAAGCAGTGGGTGCAAATTATATAAAATATTTCGTATCCTAATCTCTTCTATGCTTTTCGATCACACAGCTATGCTTTTTCTCCTTCTTATCATAATTGATGCCGACTAACAGAATCTCCCCTTCGTAACCTTTTAGCCCTTCCGGATACCGTCTCTCTCTAATCTGGTCGATTGCCGTCTGTGCCGTTTTATCTACCTTCAGTTCCACGACCATTGCAGGCTCCGTAACATTTCTCCTCGGAACAAAGACTAAATCCGCGAAACCCTTTCCTGCCGGAAGCTCCCTGTACATCTCATACTTTCTTCTTGCACTGTAGTAGGCAAGAGAAATGACAGACGCGAGCGCATTCTCATCATTGTACGCCATGATAGATGTTTCATTCTGGTGAATCTTTTCAAGGATTTCCGCTACCGCGTCCTCCTCGCCGTTTATCGTTGCTAAAAGGAGTTCATCGGATTCCTTCAGTGCATCCACAACCTCACGCCAACCCAAAACCCGGATCGATGTCACAAACTCTCCGGCAACCTCCTGATTTGGAATCCAAACTTCTTTCGTATCAAAATCGCAGGTCAGATATCCTAAATGGACAAGAAGTGTCAGCACATC
>JAFVAA010000838.1 GCA_017476305.1 Lachnospiraceae bacterium | reverse complement strand
CTGCTCATAAGGGTGCCTAAAATCATAAGCTTCAGGCGGTAAAAATTGATAACACCCAGCTTTGTTTCGTTTTCAGAAATATAATAGTCCATTTCATCAAGATATTCAAATAAATGCATAGTCCCCAGCCCTTTCCCAAGGTATAATATCATGCGATTTCATACACTTGTATAATCTGTTTTTAGTCTGATATTGTCATGTGTTATGGTGCAAAATAGACATGATAATATTTTATTATAGCTGATGTAAGAAATATTTTTATTAAAATTGGTGCTTAAAATATCAAAATGATGCCATAAAAAATCAAAGAAAAGCTTTATTTTGACATTTTCTGTCTGTAGCTGTAAAATTATGGAAATAATTTGATATATTTGGGGAAAAACATGAAGTATAATTATTTATATAGTTGAATCGAAATATACAGATTTCGATTTTGGGCGTGAATCTATAGTAAATGGAAAAGTTTTTTACTTTGACGTTTACGAAAAATCAAATAAGAACAGGAGGACGAAATATGAGAAAAGGATTTACTTACTCGCTTCTGGCGGGAATGACTGCCGTGATGTTAGCCGGATGCGGAGGCGGGGGGAGCAGTTCGTCGAAGCTTCCGAAAGCAGACACTTCAAAGGAGGGAAAGGTAATTAATGTCGTTCTTTATCAGGATACCATGAAGAACTATATCAACGACCATTATCCTGAAGTAGAAAGTGTATCAAAGGATGGAGAGGATACCATTTTAAAGGACGGGACGAAGATACACTGGATTGTGAATGCTTCAGAGGTTTTTCAGACGAAATTGGATGAGCTTTTAAAGAAACAGGATTATGCAGATCCGGATGAGCGTATCGAGATCATTGATTTAGAGGGCGATTACATGAAGAAGTATCTGGAGGCAGGTGTTTGTGTGCCTTTAGAGGATATCGGGATTACAGCAGAGGACATGGCGCAGCAGTATCCGAATACGAAGGAAGCGATTACTGTAGATGGAAAGGTATGCGGGGCTTCTGTAGAGGTGGCTCCGGGACTTTTCGCATATCGGAGATCGATTGCAAAGGATGTTTTAGGGACGGATGATCCGGATCAGGTGCAGGAGGCACTTTCTGACTGGGATAAATTTGATGCTGTGGCAGAAAAAGCGAAAGAAAAAGGGTACTATATGCTTTCCGGCTTTGCCGATGCCTACCGTGTTTTTTCCAATAATATGGCTTCACCGTGGGTTGCTGATAATAAAGTGGTAAAAGTGGATCCTGCCATTATGAGCTGGATTGATATGACAAAGCGGTATACGGATGCCGGTTATAATCATAAAACGACCAATGTATTTACCGAGGACTGGATGAAGGATCAGGGAGCGGATGGTAAGGTGTTCGGATTTTTTTACTCTACGTGGGGCATCAATTTCACGCTGGTGGGAAATGCAGGAGATGAAGGCTTTGGTGACTGGGCAGTTTGTAAAGGACCGAAGCCGTTCTACTGGGGTGCTTCCTGGCTGGTAGCAGCGAAGAACACGGATAATCCGAAGCATATTAAAGACATTTTGCTGGCTATGACATGTAATAAGGATATTATGAAAAAACTTTCTACTGATGTAAATACTTTTGTGAATAATTCAGAAGCCATGACAGAGATTGCTTCTGATCCAAATAGCGGTTCTGAATTCTTAGGCGGACAGAATCACATTGCGCTGTTTAATGAAGTGGCACCGAACATTAATTACAGTAATATCTGTGCTTATGATCAGGGGTGTACATTAGATATGATCTATTCCTTTGCGGATTATTTTCTCGGAAACATTTCTTTGGACGAGGCGAAGAAAGCCTTTGAAACGGCAGTGAAAGAAAGATATCCGAATCTGACGGATGTGGTCTGGCCGAAAAACAGTTAAGGAAAGAGAGCGTTTAACATGGGAGAATTAGGAGAAAATTTCGGAGACAAACATGATGATACGGTTTATTTTATCTCTGCATATAAGCCGGAGATTGCCGGACAAAATGTGGAGAAGCTGCAGAAACTGATTTACTTTTTTGCCATTTTATATTTTTTGTTTCTGATTTTTGCATATGTGGTGATAAAGAGCTTTGAGCTTCATGCGTCTTATTTTTTGGTACCGCTTTTTCTGGTGGCGGCATGGAAGGTGACGGATCTGTTTCGCAGGAAGCCGGAAGGTGTGCCCTTTGGTGTCGTGAGGGGCTTTGCCTTTGCTTTTTTTCTGGTCCTTGCGGTTCTGGTGGCTTATATTGACGGGATTACATATCCGGATGCTCCGACGATTCTGATGCCGGTCTTCTTCCTGTCCGTGGCAGCCTTCTATGTGGATTTTTTTGCAG
>JAFVAA010000837.1 GCA_017476305.1 Lachnospiraceae bacterium | reverse complement strand
CTCTGCCGGCTCGTCCTCTAACTTCTCCCGCAGCCACCGGATATGTACTGCCAGGGTAGATGTCTCCACTGTAGTAAATGCTCCCCACACCTCCGAAAGCAGTGTTTCCTTTTCCAGCGCCACATTTTTATGCTCACATAAATACGCAAGTAAATCAAACTCACGCAGAGAAAGAGAAATTTCCTCCCCCCTCTTTGTTACCGTGCGGGAAGTCAGATTCACGGATACATCTCCAAATTCCAAAATTTTTTCCTCTTTTCCAAATCCATAGGTTCTTCGGATCAGTGCATTCACTCGCGCCAGCAGCTCCTTCATCGAATACGGCTTAGGCAGATAATCATCACCACCAATGTCAAACCCCGTAATCCTGTCATTTTCATTCGTTCTTGCACTTGCAAAAATAACCGGGACGGTAGAAACCTTGCGAAGCTCCCCGCACAGCTCAAATCCGTCCCGATCCGGTAAATTGATATCCAGTAAAATAAGATGAAACGATTTTTCCTCTAAAGCAGCAAGCGCCTCTTCACTCGTCTCCACGCAAGTAACCACATATCCATAGCTCTCTAACATATCAGATATAATAAAGGATAGATCCACATCATCGTCTACGATCAGAATCCTTCTTTTCTCTAAGTATTTCATACGAAAAATCTCCTTACACGGGCGTGCGCATACAAAAGCCCCAAAAACCGAAGTTTCTGGGGCAAATATATCACTTTTTAATAACGTATACGAATTACTCGATAATCTTAGCAACCTTTCCAGAGCCTACTGTACGTCCACCCTCACGGATAGCGAAGTTAAGACCTTCTTCCATAGCTACCGGATGAATCAGCTCGATAGTCATTTCTACGTTATCACCAGGCATACACATAGCTGCTACGTTTCCATCATTGTCCTTTAAACCACCTACCAGACCGGTAACGTCTGTAGTACGGAAATAGAACTGAGGACGATAGTTAGCCTTGAAAGGGGTATGACGTCCACCCTCTTCAGCCTTTAACACGTATACCTGAGCTGTAAATTTCTTATGGCAGGTAACTGTTCCCGGCTTAGCAAGAACCTGTCCACGCACGATCTGATCACGGTTGATACCACGAAGAAGTGCACCGATGTTATCACCAGCCTGAGCCTCATCTAACATCTTACGGAACATCTCGATACCAGTTACGACAGTCTTCTGTGACTCTTCCTTTACACCAAGGATCTCTAACTCCTCGTTTAAGTGAAGTGTACCACGCTCTACTCTACCTGTAGCTACAGTACCACGACCTGTAATCGTAAATACATCCTCGACAGGCATTAAGAATGGCTTATCTGTATCACGCTCCGGATCCGGAATGAAATCATCCACAGTATCCATAAGCTCCATGATTTTATCTCCCCACTCACCAGTCGGATCCTCAAGAGCCTTTAATGCAGAACCCTTAACGATTGGGCAGTTCTCAAAACCATACTCCTCAAGCTGCTCTGTTACTTCCATCTCTACTAATTCGATTAACTCCTCGTCAT
>JAFVAA010000836.1 GCA_017476305.1 Lachnospiraceae bacterium | reverse complement strand
TATTTCTCAAAGGAACATGGGAAAAATCAGATTACCTTCCAGAATCGGATTCTGGAAAGCTGATTTTGGGAGTTGAAATGTCCCCCCGGACTATGCTATATTCATATAAAATATACTTTATCTGCACTTCAAATTTTTTATACCCATTATATATGATTTGGTGCTAAGGAACTGTTAACAGTTCCTTGGAAGTTTGCAGGTGTAGGTTTTATATGAAAGGAGCGTTGCTTATGCGAAAAGATGATTTAGAAACAAAAAAGGAAACCACGTATTATGAAACCACGGAAAACATGACACCTTCCGAGGTGAAAGAACCTGCCATTCCCTACTCCTCCGGGAGTACAGACGGCACATCTGCCAGAAAAATAGGGGATAAGACCTTAGAAGACTATATGGCTCTGCCGGAGGGAGCCAGGATAGAGATGATCGACGGCGTATTTTATGATATGGCGGCACCTACCTTTATCCACCAGAGAATCGCCGCTATGATTTTTAATGTATTTGAAAATTTTGTCAATGCAAATGGAGGTTCCTGCATTCCGTCCATTGCTCCGACGGATGTACAGTTAGACTGCGACGATAGAACGATGGTCCAGCCGGATGTACTGGTCGTATGCGACAGGAAAAAGATTATCAAAGCGCGGGTCGTCGGTGCGCCGGACCTTCTCGTAGAAGTTCTCTCTCCCAGCAACTGGTACATGGATATCTTTCGCAAAAAGGAAAAGTACGAACATGCAGGCGTGAGGGAATACTGGATCGTCCTTCCCGAACAGAAAAAGGTGCTCGTATATCTTTTTGAAAAATCCTCCGAACCCACAGAATACACCTTTGATGACAAGGTTCCCGTAGACATATGGGCTGGAGGATGCGCCGTAGATTTTAAAGATATCTACGATAAAATCCGTTTTTTATATGATGAATAGTTCCTGTGAGATTCATCTAATCTATTCTATAAAGCACGAAATTTAGCAAGGATTTTCTGTATAAATAAAAGGATGAACCATTGGCCTCTTATGACTCATAGAGATGTCTCTTATCAATGACGCGGACTGCCTTTCCTTCACTCCGCTCAATGGTCTTTGGATCGACGACATGCACATCCACGCGGATTCCAAGCATGGACTGTAAGCCTTTTACGAGCTTCTTCTCTCTCTCGGCTACCGTCTTATCCTGCTTTTCTGCCATTTCCGGTGTCAGCTCTACCTGCAGCTCTATGGTATCATTATTTCCCTGACGGTCTACTACGATGAGATAGTTTGCCTCGTAGCCCTGCTTGATGAGTACTGCCTCAATCTGGGATGGCCATACATTGACACCCTTTACCACCATCATGTCATCGCTTCGTCCCAAAGGCTTTGTCATGCGGATATGCGTCCGTCCACAGGAGCACTGCTTTCTGGTCAGTCTGCAGAGATCTCTCGTGCGGTATCTTAGCAGCGGAAACGCCTTTTTCGTGATGCAGGTAAAGACCAGCTCGCCCATCTCACCCTCCGGAAGGATCTCGCCGGTCTCCGGATTGATGATTTCCGGTATGAAGTGATCCTCCTGGATGTGCATTCCCTTCTGCTCCTCGCATTCAAAAGATACGCCCGGTCCTGAAATCTCGGTCAGCCCGTAAATATCATATGCCTTGATCCCCAAAAGCTCCTCGATGTTTTGACGCATCCCCTCCGTCCAAGGCTCGGCGCCAAAGATTCCCGCCTTTAGTTTGATCTGATCCTTTATGCCCTGCTCACGGATAGACTCTCCTAAATTCGCTGCATAGGATGGTGTACAGCAGATAATGGTACTTCCCAGGTCCTGCATGAACTGCAGCTGACGCTCGGTATTTCCGGAAGACATCGGAAGTGTCAGACAGCCTACCTTATGGGAACCACCGTTCAATCCCGGACCTCCTGTGAAAAGTCCGTAACCGTAGCAGACATGGCACACATCGCCCTTATCGCCACCGGCTGCCACGATGGCTCTCGCACAGCATTCCTCCCATACATCAATATCCTCCTGTGTGTAGAAGGAAACCACCCGGCGTCCCGTCGTACCACTCGTAGACTGGATACGTACACAATCCTCCAAAGGTACACCGAGGAACCCATATGCGTATTCATCCCTTAAATCGTCCTTTGTGATAAACGGCAGCTTATGTAAATCTCCGATGCCGTGCACATCTGCCGGACTCACTCCTGCCTCGTCCATCCTGTCACGGTACCACTTCACATGCTCGTAGACATACTTCACCTGCTCTACCAGTCTTTCACTCTGCAATGCCTGAATCTTTTCCACCGGCATCGTCTCAATCTCTTCCTGAAAATACTTTCTCATACTGCTCCTCCATGCTCTTGGTGAATTGCTATTCTGTCATCCCATCGCCTTCTGGCTAAATAGAACCAAAAAACACCTACACTTACTATAAAATTATAAAACAGATGACCATATAACAACTCAAAATCTACGGTTGCATCCTTCCCACCTTACCAATCATTAATTACTTTTTCCATTCACCTCTACTCTCTCCCCAGCAAAAACGCCTTTTGATTCAGTTCCTCGAATTTCTGCGGAACACATTCCGTAATCGCTTTCTGCCATTTACTGACCGGTATTTCATCAAAGTATTTGGAAAGCCTTCCCATCAAAACGATATTTACTGCCTTGGCAGAGCCTGCCTTTTCCGCTAAGGAAAGACAATCCATCGCATCTACCGAAAGCCCCAGCTTTTCCATCTTTTCCGTCAGGTTTTCCGGATATTCCATCGCTCCGGTAATCACAGGCATCGGATCGATCGTCTGCGTATTTACGAAAATTCTCCCGCCCTCTTTTAAATACTCCACATATCTGGCTGCCTCTAAAAGCTCGAAGGAAACGATGAAATCCGCTTCCCCCTTATCTATGATCGGTGAGTACACCTTTTCCCCGAAACGTACATAAGTCACCACGCTTCCACCACGCTGGCTCATTCCATGTACCTCG
>JAFVAA010000835.1 GCA_017476305.1 Lachnospiraceae bacterium | reverse complement strand
GATGTGGTAAGGGATGGGAACTTTATATAGGGAACAGGTAAAAAAAACAAAAGAGGGGAATCCGGATGATTTTTGCAGATGTCATAGTCGATATTTCGGTAAAAAGCTTAGACAGACCGTTTCAATATAAGGTTCCGGAGGAGCTTCGGGAGGATGCCGTGATTGGCGCGCAGGTGATGATTCCCTTTGGAAAAGGAAATCGTCAGATCAGGGGCTTTATTATCGGTCTGTCCGGGGAACCGAAATTTGATATAGAGAAAACAAAAAGTATCTCCAGTGTGTTAAAGCAGGGGGTAGTCGCAGAATCCCACCTGCTTTCGCTTGCGTGGTGGATGAAAGAAAATTATGGTTCTACGATGAATGACTGTATCAAGACAGTTCTTCCTGTGAAAAGAGAAATCAAAGAAAAACTGCTAAAGCGGATCTGTCCGGCGAAGGGGAGAGAGGAGCTTATAGAGCTTAGAGAGCATTTTGAAGAGAAGCATTATGTGGCGAAGGTACGTGTTTTAGATGCTCTTTTAGAGGAGGGACATGAGTTTGAAAAAGGCGTTTCCTATACGGAGTTAATAAAGCGGTTCGGGGCGACGTCAGCAGTTCTGAAGGGGTTGTCGGAGCAGGGGATTCTTCTCGTCAAAGAAACCAGACAGTACAGAAATCCAATTTCTGCAAAGCAGAGAGGAGAAGCAAGGAGCTCCGGCTTTCCTTTGAACGATGAACAGCAGTATATTTTAAGCCACTTTCAAAAGGATTACGAGGAAGGGGTGAGAAAGCCCTATTTAATTCACGGGGTGACGGGCAGTGGAAAAACAGAGGTCTATATGCGGCTGATGGAAACGGTGCTTCGTATGGGAAAGCAGGTCATTGTGCTGATCCCTGAGATCGCGCTGACCTTTCAGACGGTAAAGAGGTTCTATGAAAGGTTCGGGGAGGAGGTTTCCGTGATTCATTCCAGACTTTCTGCAGGAGAGCGTTATGATCAGTTCTTAAGAGCGAGGAACGGAGACATAAAAATTATGGTCGGCCCGCGGTCGGCGCTCTTTACGCCGTTTGAGAATCTGGGACTGATCATCATGGACGAGGAGCATGAACCGGGCTATCAGAGTGACAATCCACCCAAATATCATGCCAGGGAGGTAGCGCTCAGGCGGGCGGAAATGTTAGAAGCCAGTGTGGTTTTTGGCTCTGCCACGCCATCGGTTGAGATTTATCAGAAGTGTCAAAAGGGCGCATGTACGCTGTTTACCATGGAGAAGCGTGCAGTCGCTTCGGCAAAGCTCCCGGAAGTTTCTATCGTGGATTTAAGAGAGGAGTTTGCAGCAAGGAATTACTCGATCTTTAGCAGGTTATTACAGGAGAAGATAGAGGAGCGGCTGGAAAAAAAGGAGCAGATCTTGCTTTTTATCAACCGCAGGGGGTATGCGGGATTTGTGTCCTGCAGAAAATGCGGGCAGGTCATGGAGTGTGAAAACTGTTCCGTATCTCTGAAAGCACATGAGGTTCGTGGGAGGGTGGCACTTTTGAAATGTCACTATTGTGGAATGGAACGGCAGATGCCGGAGATCTGCCCGGCATGTGGTTCGAAGCATATTGGAACCTTTGGTATCGGGACGCAGCAGGTGGAGACGATGTTTAAAAAGAGATTTCCTTCGGCAGTAGTGCTCCGGATGGATGCGGACACG
>JAFVAA010000834.1 GCA_017476305.1 Lachnospiraceae bacterium | reverse complement strand
GAATTTCGAAAAAAATCGCCGAATCATTTGTCTGGCGGACAGAAGCAAAGGGTGGCTTTAGCAGGTGTATTAGCGATGCAGTCAAAGTGCATTATTCTGGATGAAGCAACTTCCATGTTAGATCCTGTAGGGAGAAAAAGTATTTTAAGCCAGGTGATTCGATTAAATAGAGAGAAGCAGATCACGATTATTTTGATTACACATGATATGGATGAGGCAGTGCAGGCAGATAAGGTGTTTGTCATGCAGAAGGGGAAGGTGGCAGTATCCGGGACGCCACGGGAGATTTTTCATGAGATTTCTATATTGGAAGAAAGTAAACTGGCACTACCCGATGCTGCTAAAATTGCCATTCGCTTGAATCGTCAAGGATTACCGATTCGGACGGATATTATTACGATGGATGAATTAGAGAAGGAATTGGAACAGATTTTCTCATAGATAGGGGGAACGATATGTCACTGATTTTGGATCATGTCAGTTTTATTTACGGTCAGGGAACGGGAGAAGAAAAGAAGGCATTAGATGATATTTCTTTAGAAATCAGAGAACAGGAAATGATTGCACTGATTGGTCATACCGGTTCCGGGAAATCAACACTGGTTCAGCTTTTTAACGGTTTGGAAATGCCGACCATGGGAACCGTATATTTTAATGGCCGGGATATTTCGGAAAAGGATTTTTCGAAAAGAGAGCTTCGCGGAAAGGTAGGACTTGTGTTTCAATATCCGGAATATCAGCTTTTCGAAGAGTCTGTTATCAAGGATGTTCAGTTCGGACCTAAAAATATGGGATTTCGACAGTTAGATGTGGAAATGTATTCCTTTCAGGCATTAAAGGATGTAGGGATTGGAGATGATCTTTTGGATGCTTCTCCGCTTATGCTTTCCGGTGGTCAGAAAAGGAGAGTTGCCATTGCGGGGGTATTGGCGATGCAGCCGGAAATTTTAGTTCTGGATGAACCAATGGCGGGATTGGATCCTGCCGGAAGAAAAGAAATTTTGAATCTTTTAAAGAAGCTGCATCAGGAAAAAAAGATGACTGTTTTTTTTATTTCACATAACATGGAGGAGGTTGCCGAGACTGCAGAGCGTGTACTCGTCATGCATCAGGGGAAAATCGTATTGGACGGTACACCGGAAAAGATTTTTCAGTATGAAGCGGAGCTGGAAAAAATTGGACTGGGGGTGCCTCAGACCGCTTCCTTTGCAAAGCGGTTGGAAAAGAAGGGGTGGAGATTTTCGAAAAATCCTGTGACGACAGATCAAATGGTGGCAGAAATTATGGGCAGATGGAATGGAGGAAAACATGATTCGTGACATAACACTTGGACAGTATTACAGGGCAGAGTCCGTAGTACACAGACTAGATCCGCGGGTGAAGATTCTGGGGACATTGATGTATATGGTTTCTTTGTTTACGCTGCAAAGGATGTCAGGATATCTGATTGCCATTTCCTTTTTTGCATTTGTCCTGTTTTTGTCAAAGGTTCCTTTTCTTTATACAGTACGGGGATTGCGTCCAATCTTCATTATGCTTATATTCACTGCATTTTTAAATTTATTTTGGACCGAGGGAACTGTACTGTACCAGATAGGGATTTTAAAGATTACAAAAGAAGGTTTATG
>JAFVAA010000833.1 GCA_017476305.1 Lachnospiraceae bacterium | reverse complement strand
TTTGGGAGCATCTGCTTTCCCGGTCTCTCCGTCTGCTAAAGCGGTGCTTTCAGAATTCGTCGCCTCCAAAGAGGATGCCTGCCCATCTTCCGACTTTCCCGCTTGCTTTGCTTCAAATTTTGGCTTCGAAAAACCTAAAAAATCACATAGGGCAAAAGCATCCTTCTTTTCTTTGAACCCGTTTTCCTTATATAAAGCAGGAGAGCCAGCATATTTTGAACCCTCTGTTACTCTCCATTCCCCGGAAAAAGTCTCACCGGCATGGGAAAAATTAGCAAGGACACGATAAAACGGTGTTTTTTCAAAATTCCGGATTTCCCGTTCTCTTTCTACGACCATTCCTAAAACACAGGTCATCACACGGCCTACTGCAATCGCAGACCATTTTCCGTTATTGAGGAAATTCATAATGGTTCTACCGTATTTTAAAGACAATACCCTGGAAAAATTGATGCCCATCAAATAATCGATTTTCGCACGAAGATAAGCCGCAGAGGAAAGCGTGTCATACTCCTCCAGGAGTTTCGCCTCATTGATTCCGCGCTTGATTTCTTCCTCTGTCTGGGAATCGATCCACACTCTGCGCTTTTCCTTTTCTTTCGGAACATGAGCCATCTGATCTACTAAACGATAGATATACTCCCCTTCCCGTCCGGAGTCTGTGCAGACGTAGATTCTGGTGACGTCTCTACGGTTCAAAAGACCGGCTACGATGTCAAACTGCTTCTTTACCGCCGGAATCAGCTCATATAAAAAATGATCCGGGATAAATGGCAGTGTGCCAAGGGACCATTTTTTTAATGCAGGATCGTAGACATCGGGATAGCTCATCGTTACCAAATGCCCGACACACCATGTAACCACATAGTGTTCAGACTCCAGATATCCATTTCCTGCATTTCCATTTGTATTTAAGACTTTCGCAAATTCCTTCGCGACGCTGGGTTTTTCCGCAATAAATAAATCCTTTCCCATACAGATTAATCTTCCTTTACCTGGTTCGAATTTTCCGTAACGATCTTATAGGTACCGGTTCCGAAAATGATTGCCACAATGAGGACACCTGCTATCGTGATATACTTTACGATTTTCGTAACATCTACAGAGACATGGGTTCCGATATTGGCATTTTTTACCACTCCGATATTTGCTGTCTCTATTTTATTTTTTCTGCGTTTTCCCTTACACATATGAAATTCCTCCTTTCTTTATTCAGAAAGTACACAGCATTTCCCGTTTCAAACCCAACTTCCTGAATTTGATAAAAAGCCCTATTCACTGATAAGCTATTTAAAATATATGTTCAGACATAGGTATTCCCTGTAACATACGCTCTATTCCGCAGCCTTTAGCTTTTTTCCTAAAGGAATAAACATCCCCCCGACGGAATTTCCCAAGGTTATGACAAGAACTCTTAATAACGTGTCAAAGGACCACATCTCTGCTGCGGAAAAATAGAACATATCAGCGATACAGTGTTCAAAACCGCCCAGGATAAAGGCAGCCACCCACATTAATAAAATGATGGGATTTTTCGTCTTCGCATAGCCATCCACAGCCACATACATTAAAAAACCACATAGAATTCCAAGAAAGAAAAGGCTTAAAATGCCATCGGATTTTTTCACCTCACACATCGACTGTGCCAGCTCAGAAATTCCTTTAATTCTGGAATGCAGTGCCAAGGCTGCAGTGATCCATGTCCCTGTCAGATTTCCAAGCCATATGACCAGGAGATCAAAAAGATACAAAGGCGTCCGTTCCGGAAGATACCCTACCTTTCCTGTAAAGAGGTTTAGTTCATGCACACAGATTGCATAGAGCCCTACCGTAAACATCAGTGCACCCGCCAGCTTTATTTCCACTGACAGGAAAACGATTCCACCGATTCCGATTGCTAATCCGGCAATCATAGCTAACACAAACATTCGTAGTATATAAATCCACTTTTTATTCATCTCATTTATTCTCCCTATTCAAACGAGGTATCAGAATGATAATGGAACTTTTAGAGTAAATTTCACACAGACAGAGAAGTGTAACGAAAAATCTGTCTGTGTGAAATGAAAAACCGAATGAAATATTATACATTAACATCTAAATTTACAAAACGATCTGCTTCATTCTCCAAGGTACCTGCCACCTCTTTATTGTCATTCATAGCAGTTGCAATTTCGCCAATTCCTTTTGCCAGATCTGCTGTATTCATAGCGGCATTTGTGACACCATTTGCACTTTCATCGACTGCAGTGGAAATTTCTACGACAGCGTTTGTGATATTCTGTACTAACTGTTTTAAGTGACCGGACATCTCATTGAAACCGGCAACTGTCTCGTTGACACGAACCGCATCCTCGCTGTACTGACGACCGGTTTTCACGAAGTTATCATAATC
>JAFVAA010000832.1 GCA_017476305.1 Lachnospiraceae bacterium | reverse complement strand
CATTTTCCTATGCCGCCATGCTGCGCGGACACTTTTTAATCCATTCCGTGTCCATGCTATAGAAAGAAAAGGCATGGCTTTTCTCTGCACCATCCGGCACCGGAAAGTCCACCCATTCCGAACTATGGACCAGCCTTTATGGAGATGAGGTTCGGATTTTAAACGGAGATTTGAATCTGATTTCGATGACAGAGGAAATTCCTATGGTCTACGGCATTCCATGGAACGGAACCTCTGACATCTATACGACAGAGGCAGTTCCCTTAGGCGGGGTCATCTTTTTAAGCCGTGGGGAAACCGATCGTGTAAAGAGATTATCTCCCGATGAAAAAATCCTTTCCCTGACCAGACGCTTTATCTCGCCGAATTGGACAGAGGACTTCCTGATGAGACATATCAAATTTGCAGAAAAACTGGCACCAAAGCTTTACCTGCGGGAGCTTTCCTGCACGAAGGAGCCCTCTGCCGCAAAGCTTCTCAGACAGGATATCGATGCATATATGGCAGATGAGAACAGATAAGAAATGCAGCAGTTTATTTTATTTTTATTATTTTATTTTTAATAGAAGTCGAACAGCTGATTCGGGATCGGAGAACATGGTGTCAGGAACTGCCACTATATCTCCCCTGTCATCATATCTTAGATCTCCTCCTCATTTAAGATCCTGCACCCTTTATCATGGATCGCATACACACGATTGCATGCGGAAAGCACCGATGGACGATGCGTGGTCACGATACAGGTGCGCGGATATTCATCCTGCATAATATTTTTTAATACTCTGCTTTCCGTCTTTACATCAAGCGCAGAGGTCGCTTCATCCAGAAGAAGGAGCGGAGACCGTCTGAGCAGAGCTCTGGCAATCGAAAGCCTCTGTGCCTGTCCTTCAGAAAATCCACCACCGCGCTCTTTGATTTCGCTCTCTATGCCATCCGGCAGTTTCTCTACGAACTCCCATGCGCAGGCCATCTTTAATGCTTCGATGATTTCTTCATCTGTCGCATCCTCTTTTACATTTCGCATATTCTGCGCAATCGTACCGGAAAACATGGTGTTTCCCTGTGGTACATAGGAAAACAGTCTTCTCGTAGAGGGTGTCAGCTCTACTTTATTCGAACCGGCACTATCCGGAGTGTTCTTTCCTCCACAAAGGCATGCCTCCCCGCCCTGCGTACGCATCAGCGACAAAATCAACCGGATCAGCGTGGTCTTTCCTTCCCCGGACGGACCAACCAGCGCGATTACCTCATGCGGACTCACTTCCAAAGAAGCATCCCGGAAAACCTGATTCCCATTATTGTATGCATAGGCAAGATTTTTAATATATAAGCTCACGCCCTCATCTTTATTTCTCTCCGCAAAGGTAAGTACTTCATCATCGTGGCTATAATCTTCTCTCGGCATTTCCACAATATCCATCAGACGGCCTGCAGAAGTCGTGAGACTGATGATGGTCGGCACCGTATTCGTAAGGCTGTGAAGCGTACTGGTCAAGGTACCGGAAAGTCCTAAAAACATAGTCATGGAACCGTAGCTGATAGCCCCGCTCCATACCCGGTGGATCCCCCAGCCATAAGAAGCATACGATACCGCCAATCCTACCGCCGATAAAATCAAAGAAGTTCCTATGGACATCTTCTGAAAATCAAGCTTCATGCGGATATAATCTTTTTGGATATTTCTCAGTCTGTCTATATATAAATGAATCAGATCGAACGCCTTGATCGTTTGAATATTGGCAAAGGTCTCCTGATTAAATCCGGACATTTTCGCACCCATTGCAGCACTTTTTTTATTATTATTTACCATTCGTTTTAAAAGGGTTTTTGATAAGATCAGACTGACCGGCATTCCGGCAAAAGCAAATATAATGAAGGATGCATCATTCACAGCCATCATTACCATCGCACTGCCGAACCGGAAGATATTGATCAAAAGATCCGGAATAAAGCTCAGGACGCCCCCGGAAATCGCAGAAGCATCCGAACTCCAGCGCACCAAAAGATCTCCGGTATGATAAGTCGTTAAAGACTCCCAGTCCGTCACCAAAATTTTTTCAAAAATGTCGGATTTGATTTCCGAATCCACTTTCATACTTAAATAACTGCCGATATAGCTGGAAATCTGGCTGAGCAGAGTCGTAAACACATTGATTCCGATCATAAATACAAACGTCTGGATCAACTTTCCGGGCTGATGGCCTGTGATGATATCCACGAGATCTTTGGACACCCAGCTAAGAAGCAGAGAAACACCGCTTCCTACGAATCCCAATGCAGTATAAAAAATCATGACCAGCCAGTATTTTTTTGCATACTCATAAATCCACAGTGTCTGTCTCCACATTTCCTGCAGACGTCCTTCTTTAATCCTCTTGATGTAAAAACGAATTCTTTCTCTCATCTGTTTATCTTCTTCAAACGGCAGCCAGACTCATGCCTCATGAACGAAACGGCAAGCCGTTCCATTATGA
Organism: Lachnospiraceae bacterium; assembly: GCA_017476305.1. Taxonomy (GTDB): domain Bacteria; phylum Bacillota; class Clostridia; order Lachnospirales; family Lachnospiraceae; genus Butyribacter. The sequence continues at coordinate 3,030 of JAFVAA010000832.1, read as the reverse complement.
GTATAAATATATGTAAAAGAAAAAACAGCACCATCCCCAAAAAACGGATGATGCTGAACGAATAATCCATAGTTTTGATTTTAATTACCGTCGGCACCGCCACCCTGGACATTTACCTGCTTACCACAAGCCCATGCAAGGTCAGTAAGAGCTAATGCCTTTGTCGTAGCTTCATCTGCAGCCTTTACCCATACCTTATAAGTAACATGATCCCCTGAATTGTAACCATTTCCATGATTAACACGTTTCACCGTCACCGTATTGCCAGAGACTTCCACCTGCCAATCATTCTCACTATAAGCATCCACAATAGGTGAATTAAACGTATAGGTAACCGTTACGGAATCATAAATATGCTGAACTGTATCAAAATGCGTTCCTTCCATTTCAAATACATTATGCGAACCATTCCAATCCTGCACAGACTTTCCAGTCCACTTCCAGCAATCAGCCTTTCCGCTTACAGCATATACGCCCTCGTTTACCGAATGGATAACTACAGCGTCTGGTCTCTCATACTTTTTCATAAGTCCTTTCCCCTTTCTTTAAATGAATAAAAAACATGACTTTTGGTTCGAGTTGTTAGTTTAACTTTATTATATGATATTCTGGTAAAAAAAGCAAGGGAAAAAAACGGCTTTTTATGTAAAATTTCATAAAATTCCAAAAAAATCAAGTCCTTTTTTCGTGATTTTTCATCCTTTTTTCGCCTTTTAAGGGTATTTTTCATAGCATACGACTTTCAAATAGAGTTAGTAATGTTTTTCATTACATCATTAAGCATATGACTTATTTTCTCTTCGCATCATCTGATCACTTAACTCCATTATACTTCTTGGATTATAGTATCCTTCAGCTTACTTTTTACATCTGATACGATTAATATACACTCATTAAATTCTCTCTTAAATTTATCAGTATCAACAGGCTTATCTGGTTTGACCTGAAAAACTTTTTCGTCAATCTTTTTAACGTTTAAATTATAATTTGCGAATATTTCTTTTAATTGCATAATCAATCCCCCCTGGTGCAACGCATCTAAATCAGCTTTTCATTTATTATATCCGGTGTCAACCTTCGCGAGAAGAAAAGCAGTTCCTTGATAAGTATAAAACTTCTATATAACTGCTATTTTCCCTATCTGCTTTTTTAACTCCTCTATTTCCTTGCGCAGACGGTTTACTTCCTCTTTTTCTGATTGGAGCTGTTCGTTCTGGCTCTGGAGCTGCTCGTTCTGGCTCTGGAGCTGCTCGTCTTTGTTCCGGAGCTGCCTGTTCAGATTCTGAATCTGTTCTTTCTGTTCTGCAATCTGCTGATCCTGTTCTGCAATCTGCTGATCTTTTTCCTCAAACTCCTCCTTAAATAAATCCCTGATACCCATTGTATTCATCTCCTTCATCCATGTTTTGTGCTGATTCAGTTCGGAAACCAAATCTAAAATTGTCTTTATTCTCATTTTCCCAAGAGGCTCCTGTTCTTTCTCTGCTTCTGCCGTGAGCTTTATGGCATCCTCTTTTTTTAATCTGTTTGACAGAGCCTTAAGCCAGATATATTCGTCACCCAGTTCCCGCGTGACGATAACCTGCATATCGATGTGACCGTGCCTTTTTACATAATATATCCCATTTTCCGGCATCGTAATCGTAAAGTCATGTTCCCTGAAATACGCTAAAAGCTTCCCTGGTTTCCCTTCACGGACAAAGGAAACCGTCAGCTCCTCGAACTGTACTTTTTTCATATAGCCTGCATAGAGATTCGCATATGCCATGGCAGTATGGTATTCCCTTACCCCAAGAGACTGACCGGGGCTTTTGTATTCAAAAATATTATATTTTCGAAAAATCTTCCCTATTCCCTTTTCAGAAACAGCATTCTTTCTTTTTTTGATGACCAGAAAATCGATTCTGTTAGGCATGGAATTCAGGTTATACTCTCTTTCATATTCGTATTTGCAGGTATCATGTTCAAAAATCTGCGTCATGGCATCGCAAAATGCCGGGTGAAACTGTTTGTATAGTTCTTCCTTCTTATCGTTCTGTTCGTTTTTCCCCTTATTTTGTTTGTGGTTCTCCATCTGATTCCTCCTTTTGATACAGGAAAAAACGTTAAAAACATGCAGAACCAGAAGAATCCTCCTGGTAATGCGGCATCCGAAATTTCCTGCTGTTATATTGATAATTTTCCGGATATAAAAGCATTTGAAATTTCAGATAAACACATTTGACTGATTTAGACTAGATTAAAATAATAATCCTAAAAAAATGAAACATCGTATGCTTTTTTATATTGTATCATACTCTCAACTGCGAAAGCAAAACCCTCAAAAACCTTCGGTTTCCTCGGACGCAATCGCGCTTCGCATTATAATAAATACTCTTATAAAAGCAAACTTTTATAAGCGCATTTATCATAACGCTTGTTTTTGCTTTTGCGACTATTCTATCACAAATATGATTTTAACGCAATTATTTTTACGCACTTGGGATGTAGTCGATAACCAAAAGGGTTACTTTTGAAGTAAAGGTACAGAAAAAAGTCAATGAGATGGAAGACGGACCGGAGGAAGCATGAAACTTATTTTTTGAAGGAAACCTGGCAGATTTTAAAGAAAAAGGACAAGGGCAAAATCATATAACTCTGCCTTTGTCCTTTTATTAGGAAAATCACACCAAATCTCAAATCGAAGGCTTCGTGCTCCTCATCCTTATCATTCTATTGATTTGTTAATGCATCAAATGCTTTAAAATCCATAAAATTTGCATTATTACTCTTAGATGGAGCAGGCATGAACACTCCTCCTTCTATTCTAAGTGTTATGGTTTTACCGGCACTATTCTTCGGAAAAAGATATATCCCATCCCACCATGGTGGATAAACAAGCTTATTCTTAACATTGAGCAAATCTCCCAAATCAAATCCCCAAAGACCTTCCACTCCGTGATAAGATACTGTCTGTTTTTTGGAATATAAAAGATCAATTCCGTACATAGCAAACATTTTGGCATATATGCCTTTCTTATAATTCTCCTT
>JAFVAA010000831.1 GCA_017476305.1 Lachnospiraceae bacterium | reverse complement strand
CGGAGGAGATGGTAGAGTTTCTGCAGGCAGAGCAGCCTGTATCTGTCCCTGACGGCTGCCGCTGCTGCACCTTTTTATGTCAGTGTAGTCACATCGGCTGCCCCGATCAGGCTGTCCGGGATGTCAGGATTCTTTCCGGGAATCTCCGGAAAAAAGAAAGCGTTCTATGATTCCGTGGAATATCAGGAGGTTCTTAGAAAGCGTATCTTTTCTGTATTGGATACAGCGGAGCATTTCGGGCATAAGAATCTGGTGCTGGGAGCTTTCGGATGTGGAGCATTTGCGAATGATCCATATCAGGTCGCAGGGCTTTTTAAAGAATGCCTGGCATTTTATGAATTTGAGCAGGTACGCTTTGCAGTACTGGCAAGTGGAGAGACGGGGAGAAGGAATCTGGAGGCGTTTCAGAGTGTATTTCAGAGACAAAAGATATAGAAAAAAGCTTTAGAAGGGAGTGTGAGAATATGCTTCATGTGATAGGTTCGATTTTAATGTTTTTACTGGCTGTACTAGGAGGAATCGTTTTGGGCATATGCTTTTGTCTGATGCTTTTGCGGGGAATCGGAGTGGGTTTGGGTGCAATATTCCATATTTTTAAAGGGGACTGAGGACGGAAGATGCTTTGGGACGTATCTAAAACATATAGGGAAAAAAATTTCACATGGACATATCCTGTACTTTTGACTTTGTATAATGAAGTCAGGTTCAAAGAAGTTAGCATGTGGGTTTTATAGAAAATTACAGAGATGGAGGTAGTGCTATGAATAAACTTGAAATGTTAGGAGTATTAGGGGTGGGAGCCGCTGCATTTGGAGCTACTGTAGTGGGGCTTGATCTGCTTGAGAAAAAAATGAATGAAGACAGGGAAGAAATATCGGAGACGACATATGCTGATACTCTTTATGATATGTATTCCTTTCAGCAGCAGATTTTTGCAGAAAATAATCTGGATGGAGTTGAATAAAGCCAATGATTTTTTTGGAGAGAAAATAAAAATTGGGGGTGGTATTATGTTACCAATAAGTAAAAAAGATGTTCCATCGTATCTGGAGTTGTATAAAATCAAGAAGAGTCCGGATGAAGATTTGCATAATTGTGCTATGGATTTCGTCACTGAGTTCGAGGAATACTCATATCCCGTGCTTCTTGTATTAGAAATGGCAAAAACATATCATACATATCCGTGCAAAAAAACAGAAAACGATTTACGGGATTCCATGCGATGGGCACTATTTATTCTTGATAAAATAATTGAAGAGTAAATGTCGCAGCATCTGGAACTGCAGAAGGATTCCGGTGCTTGGAAACAAGTTTTTAATTGATGTGTGTCTGTTTTGAAGGGAGAGTGATTTTTATGACGGATGGAGCAAAAATGTTTTTAAAATTCTTATAGACGGGCCTATGCTGATTTATGCAATCGCTATGATTTTTGGAAAAAAAGAATAAGAGCTGAGAAATCACGGAGTTACGATAGTATTTTACCGGGGAATGATGCAATCTATGCACGGAAGAAATAGTAAAAAATGCAAAGCAGGGAGTTTTTTGATTCCCTGCTTTTTGGTGTCTGTTTTTGCATATGAATCAGCGGTTGACAAGATTTTTGCATCGTGGCATACTAACAGTACGAGTACGCTATTGCTTCGGTTTTTTAGGAAATGAAGAAATAAAAATTATGATAAAAAAACGGGAAATAAGCACACAGGTGCGGATTTTATTTATCTGCCACGGCAACATCGGGACAGTATTCCGGAAAGATTGGTGAATAGGGAACTTTAAAGATTTCTAAAGCAGATTTGTACCTGATTGCACCTTTTATTATAAGGGAATTTATGGAACGTTACAGGGCAGATAAGCCAAAGGGAGAACTGGCCAGATTGAT
>JAFVAA010000830.1 GCA_017476305.1 Lachnospiraceae bacterium | reverse complement strand
ATTCTCCCCCCACCTTGCCTTCTCCCCGCGCCACGCACTCACCTGATCTCCCATGATAAAATCTTCTGCTGAGCCACCGTAGGATTTCCCGGAAATATCTGCCCTGACCGCCAGCACTTCATCTCCGGAGGCAGAAAGCACATCCGCATCCGTATTTACCTCATTATAATTTTTTACTGTCCCGGAAACTGCACTGCCACATCCCGTACAAAGGGAACCCGTCACGCCAAGGGATAACCCCAAAAGAATCGCCATTCTTCTCCAATTTCTATTTCGCATAGCTATTGCCTCCCATGTTAAAATCCTTTTTTTCGAACACCAAAAGTATTCTTTTATTTGGTGTTCTAAACATAAGACGTAACAGAGGAGAAATCTGTTGCAAGCTTTTAAGAATTTTTTTATAAGGAACAGGAAACCTCGGTTTATAATCGTTATAAACAACAAAATCAGAGTAACTAAAAAAGAAACAAAGAAATATATATACCTTCAAAAGAACTACTCACCAGCCTGATTCAACACATATCGCTTAACAGTTTCACTAATATACAGACCATCGCAAATAAGCTCATTCATGGCAGGCTCAATTTTTTCCAAATACCCCTCTTTTTTTGCCTTCAAAAGAACCCCCAAAGTCCCTGTCACATGCAGTCCGAGAAATTTTGCAGTCTTTTTTGCCGCATCATCATCCATGATCACGAGATCAGCTTTCTGTTCTCTGGCGAGTATCATCACTTCCACTTCACCGGCATGAAGTCTTGCCCTGAACATTTCTTTCCGAGCCACATCTTTGATTTTTTCCACCTTAATCCATGAGCACTCATGAACCCTATGTTTTGCAGGTTCTCTCACAATCTCATCTATGACAGCCTGTGGTACGATGACAGTTCCATAGAGCTTGTGCAGAAGCTCCAATTGATTTATATTTGCTAAAGCAATCAAAGGAGTTGTATTAGCCAATACCTTACGCATTATTCAGTTCCTCCTGAAATTCCTTTTCGTTATCAAAATGAAAAATGGACACACCATTTTCACCAAGAAAGCGGATAAAACTTTCCTTATCCATATCAGCAATCTGCGCTGCATATCCCAATGACACCCCTCTTTGTACATAATAGCTTAATGCAGCAGCTCTACGCACAAACCGAAGTGCTTCTTCCTCGCTCTGTCTAGTGTCATATAATACTTCATTTGGAATGCTAAATGCTATCTCACACATATTTCGCACCTTCTTTCTTCATCATAACATAAAATTCAAAAAAATTTCTTTCCATTATCTGCATTTTAGTTTATCAAAAAAAGTTCACGCTTATTACAAACCGAAGGTTTGTTGGACATAACAGAAAATTGCTGGTTTTGCAATTTTCCATGATAAAACCGCTTTTCGGTTTTATTTTATCATAATTATGTTTCACTTACAATCTTAAAAAAATTTTGACTTTCCCCATTTTTTCAGAGCTGTAGATTCTGCCTAAAATAAAAAATGCAAAATTTTAATGGAGAACTATATTGATGAGGTGAAAAAGAATATCAATGAAAAACATGCGGTCATTGTGATTGACAACTCCGATATTACAAAACCATGCAGCCCTAAAATGGAAGCCATTTCAGATGTCCATGATGACAGCACCGGTGAGATCATGAAAGGTTATTCTACGGTGGAAGCTGCAGTATTGTCACAGGGTAAGAAGATGCCTATGGCAGTCTATGAAAAAGTATTTTCTGCTGCGGAAGAAGGCTTCATCAGCATGACACATGAAAACCTCTGCTGTCCGGAATCATTATCAGCCCATTTCGGAAAGAACTGTGTACGCACCCTGGACAGGGGGTAAGATCAGTTACATCCCGGTGAGGCTGTGTGAATTCCCAGACAAGGAGCTGGTCATGGTCGCAGTGTATGGTTTTGGAAAAGAGCCGATGCTCCTGCTTACGAATTTAAGTCTGACAGAAAAGAAAAACTCTGTATGATCGTGAGCAAGATTTATTTACTGCGCTGGAGGATTGAAGAATATTTTAAATTTAAAAAGCAGCTGTTCGAGCTGGAAGATTTGAGAGTGATGTCCTTACAGTCTATCCGTAATCTGAATATGTTCGCTACGATTGCAGCCGGTTACATAGCAGTTATAAATGCAGAAAAAGACGAGAGTATTTTTATATTGGATAAATTCCTTATTCTCGGTGTTTCTGGGTGATTGGAGATTAAAAAATGGGGAAAGTCAAAAAAAAGATAAGTCTCATCGAAAAACCTCCTCGTATTTGATACAATTGGATTGTAACCCACTTGACGCTAAATAAGCAATGGGCAAAAACAGGCATAATGACAGTTACTTATCATATTGCATATTTTTGTATAGAAAAGAGATAGCTATGTATAAATCATCTAAGGACAGGAGATTCCAGAAAAACAAAAAAGCAATACGAAAGGCTTACATGGAACTCGTACAGGAAAAAGGCTATCAGAATGTTACCATCTCTGATATAGCTGAGCATGCCGACATTAACCGTATGACTTTTTATGCTCATTATGACATCATTGAAGACATTTTAATAATCTCAAATACAATTCTCTATGTTGGTTCGCTTACGGAAAATTGCTCCGGTGATTTATCATATGCCAATAGACCATAAAATGGTTGATGCTTTCATGCCATCTCATCGCGCAGGGGACATTCGCCCCTACGCAAAATATTTCCTTACGCCCCCTGCACATAAGTCTCTATAACTCAAAAACTTTTTTCCCACTCTTTTTCTCTATTCCCAAAACATGCAGAGTCAGTGCGGAAAGGTCTGCATCCATCCTGGCAGAAAAATCCTCTGACTGCCATACCATGGACAGATGATTTTTCTCCTCATTTTCCACGGTAAGCTGCGCCTCCTCTGAAAATGCCGGAAAGGTATTCCGGAACCGAATCAGCTCCAGCTGCTTTTTCATCAGATTTGTCTGCAGCACCTCCTCCATCTGCTCCACGCTCAGATTGGTACGGTTAATTTCCTTATGGCCGCCCGCACCAGCCCTCTTTACCGCCTCATGGTCATTTTTCCCGGCAAAGAGATCCAGGTACCAGATTTGCGGCTTTCCCGGCATGAAAAGCTGGATTGCCCTGGCAAGCAGCATCTTCCTGTCATCCTCGCCAAGCGCACTATAGTAGGTCGCATTGACCTGATAGTACATATTTTTCTGTCCATGCAGATTTTTGATATAACCACCCCTGGAGACGATCAGGTCTATCAGGGACTGAATCTGCTCATCTGGCAGAAGTCCTTTTAAATCTAACATCGGGATCCCGTCATGGCAGCCCAGCATATTGACCGTCCGGAT
>JAFVAA010000829.1 GCA_017476305.1 Lachnospiraceae bacterium | reverse complement strand
TATTAATTTTGCATAACCGTCAATGACTATGCTTTAATATCAATGCCAATCACTCCGTTCAAATCTCCTGATGACAGCTTTTCCGTCAACTGTGTGGTCATGCTTCTTACATTCGTACCTATGATAGAAATCTTAAACTCATCAGCTTTATCTTCTTTCCCTGACCGTTTAGCACGCTGTTTTTCTATCCTTTCATGCTCTTCCTTTTCCTTTTCCCGTCTCTTAGCTGCTTTCTCCTCTGCCGCCTTCTTTTCTTCGACTTTACGCTTTGCGTTTTCCCTTGCGATTTTGCCATCAGGATCATTTGTTCCAGAAATCGCCATAGACATATTTCCATTCGCATCAATTTTATAACTTATATTTGTTAATGTTCCCAAACATCTTGAAAGAGCAACCTCGTTACATTTTGGAATTGCCGCAACATTTTCTTCCAACCAAGCAGCCTTTTCAGGATTATCCATACACTTCTTCAGAAATGCACTCGAAACATTTACCGTCGTTGGAATGCCTTTCATTGACATCGTACCTGCATTCATATAATCATACTTTTCCTGCAAGTATTTTGAATAATTATCTACATTATTAAATCCGGTCTTAATCTCTTCTTTTCTTGTTACCCCCGACTTTGATGTTTTCAAATCCATTACCTGCGATGTTATTTCATTGCTTATTTCCATAGACATAATTATCACCTCGTCCTGAATAATCTAATCATACCTTACCATTCTATCCTCTCACATCAAAAGAACCGCCTGAAATCAAAGACATCTGTCCCGACAATTTCATAGCAAACTGGTCTGTCAAATCCTCTATATCTTTTCCACGAAATTCCATTTTATATGTTTTTTCCTCTAACATTTGTTCTTTCTTTTTCTGCTCAATTTTTTTATCTGCTTCCTTTTGTTCTTCCCTTCTTTCTTTTATTTTCTCCAGCCATTTATCGATCTCCGGATCTGTTCCTCCTTCATCTCCAAAGACACCAACTGTTGTCATTGTGCTGTATTCTTCTCCAAATTCAATAGACACTGATTTTAGCGTACCGCCATGTGCTATACAGGATCGCTGTGCTGCCTTTATATAATCTGGTGCTTTTGATAGTTCTCTCTCCAGCCATTCTCCGGTTTTTTCATCAGACATAGCTTTACGCAATAAACCTCCTGTGACGGATACGGCAACATTCTTACTTGGAGTCAAACATCCAAATTTTCCTGCCAAATAATTTGAATACTCTTTGACATTCGTTGGCTTTTTTCTTACCGTTCCTGTATCATTTACTGAATATGGATTATACGCATTAGAAATCTTCATATCACAATCCTCCTATCTCTCAATATATGAGATTTTGTATTCTAATTAAACTATCGTAAGAATTGCATCAGACAATAATACTCTTTGCGTGAACGACGTCATTTTTGCAGTGAAATCTTTTCGCTCATCATCACAGTTAGTACAAATCTTTTCCGTCCACCTTCGGATTGAATTTCTATATCCAAATCTCCCATGTACTTCCTTGCACATTTTTGGATATTAGAAAGCCCTATCCCATGCAGGGATTTGTTCTTTTTGCTGGTCAATGGCAGCCCAGTTACCTTATCCAATGCCACGCTTCCCTCAAAATCATTTTCAACTTCAATAAAGAATAATGTTCCTTTTTGATAAGATCGAAGCGTAATTTCTTTATTGCCGCTAAGATTCCGGCAAGCATCAAAAGCATTATCAAGTGCATTATTCAGAATAACTGCAATGTCATATATATCAATCTGTCCGTTTTCAGAAACCGCAAAATCAACATCAAAAGAGATTCCCTGCTTTCCGGCTTCCTGCTGTCTTTGATAGATGATAATATCCGTAATCGGATTTCCGCTTTTTGCTGAAAAATCCAGCCTGTTTACCGATTGCTCTATCTGATCAATATATTTGTCAATTTCCTTATCGTTTTCAATCCCGATGCTTTTTACATATTGCATGATATTGTTCAAATGGCTTCTCATATCATGCTTCAAACCTCGTAAATCAGAATAAACCTCCTCAATATCTTCAATCTCCCTGTGAAGCTGTTCCATCTGCTTTTCAAGAATAATCTGCTTTTTGCTTTCCTCATTATACTGTATCAAATATTGAAAAAGCATCATGGTTGCAATAATAGAACCAAGCAGCAAGATACAAATTATGATTACCCAAAAACTGACCGCTGGAATCGAATCATATACCAGCGTGACCATTCCGTTATTTGCTTCTAATATCAACAGACGCAAGGTTATAGATATACAAAGAGCCGTCACACATGGAAATATCAAAAAAATATTCTCTATAACACTTGTCTCGTAATCCTTATAAACAAATTTTCTGCCAAGCATTTTCAAATAAATATAAAAAATGAGTACATACAACGCCACGCTTATCACATTCTGTAGAAATAAATAGATATTACTCAGCACATTTACTCTTGCCATTGTGATTCCTTCTATCGACAGAATCATTTTCATTACCGCATCGCCTGTCATTCCGGAAACCAAATAATAAAGCACACTGGTAACATATTTTATCAGTTCCTTCCCCGCAACAAAGCTCAAAGAAACAAAGAATTGCCTTTGATAATCTCTCGTCATAAAAACAAACTGCAACAAAAAAATGAATATAAGATTCAAGATAATGCCTACAATATTCCGATTTAATCCGAATTTTTCATATATCAGAAGATTTATACCAAGATAGATAAATGCCCAAAAAGTAATCGTCACTTTCCTTGAATACTTTGGCTTCAATAAATCCATGCCATAGCTGCAACTTAAAATACTATCTGTCACATAGATTGGTAGCATCAAGGTAATAAATTCAAACATTTACAGTCCCTCCGTTCTTAGCATATCGAAGATATGCCCTTACAAAATCCGGATACTTTTTCTCCGCAAGAATTATGGTATCGCCGCCCTGCACCTGAATACTATTTGAGGAATAAGCTATCACTTTTTCAAGATTTACAAGATATCCCCTATGACACCGAAAAAATGATTTGCCCAGTTGTTCCTCCAAATCATACATTTTCGCATAAGTTTCTGTTATACCATGTTCCATGTAAAAAATAGCTTTTCGATCCATGCTTTCTATATACCGAATATTACGCAGGAACAATTTTCTTCTCTGTTCTCCTTCTTTGACAATGATGTATCTGTCTGCCTGTTCTTTGACCATAGATATTTCCTTTTCTGCCCGATGAAACACCTCTGCAAATTTGTCCTCACGAATAGGCTTCACCAGATAATGAAAAGCATTTACATCAAAAGCATCCTCCATGTATTCCCGAAAACCTGTCACAAAAACAATAATGCACCGAGAACATGAGACATCCTGCCTCTTTCGTATTTCTTTTGCAAGTTCTAATCCTGATATGTTTCCCATTTCAATATCAAGAAAAAACATATCATAGTCCACACCATCGGAAAGCAGTTCTTCACTTGATGCATAGGATTGAATTTTGCAATTCTGATTTTGCTGTTTTACCAGAAGTGCTATCTGTTCCCTAATATTTTTGTCATCATCACATATCGCTATCTTCATAAGCATTTCCTTTCATGATAATTTTCCTTATCATTGTTATATCGGAATATATGAACCTGCTTTTCATATCCATGCTGTGAACGACGGATTTTTTGTAGTGAAATCTTTAATAGCAAACAAAAAACGCCTGACAGTCCACAAAAGACTATCAGACGCTCAATCATCGTATTTCTTACATCATCAATAACATACCCATAACCGATACTCTAGCTTAACATATATCAATTCTTTAAAGAAAAGAAGGCTCTCAAGTTGATAGCTGAACTCCCTCTTTTCCCCCTCCTTCTATAAAATCCGAAGCATCTGAAGCAGTTTCATAGACTCGTTGCTGCCGTCCTGCACCTGCCTGACCGAAAACTGATAGAAACGGTTCCTCTCATAAAATGCCACGACCTTCGGGTGATCCACCGCCTCTAAGAACACGACCATTCCACCTGCTATGTACTGCATCCGGTAGATCTGCTCCATTGCGAGGTCTAAAAGCTCGTCCCCCGAAATCCTTCCGTCCGTTCCGTCCGCATCATTCTTCCCGATCTGTGCAATCAGATATGCCGCCAGATTATAGGTTTCTTCTTCATCATTGAAACTTGCTACCCTCGCCAGCTTTCTTCTCATGGACTTGCTGAACGGGGCAGCGGATACCGTGATCGGCTTGATCGTGATGGAAAAATATCCGAGCAGGACCGCATCCTCGTTCCCGAACACCAGATAGGTCACGGACTGGTGCTTTCCCACAAAGTTCACTGCCTGCTCCTTCAGGAACCGCTCCACATCCGCATTTTTCCCACAGGAGAACCCGAAAAGAACCGGCTCCAGATTGTCCTCCCCAAGTCCATCATCCTCCCCGCCCAGGTACTCGCGGATACTGATGACCTTGAATCTATTTTCCCCCATCCGCTTTCTTCCTTTTCTTCATAAATTCCCGGATCTCCTCCTTATCCGTGAGGAAATCCGCACTCGTCTTTCTGCGTGGTGCCGGATTGTTCACGGATGCCTCGATCGCATCCACGAATCTCTCCACCTGCTCCGCACCGGCAACAATGAAATTCTTAGTTATGCTTGAAGTAGCCATGATATGCACCCCTTTCAAAAATACGGCTTTCTTGTAATAATATATCCTATATAGCGGAAAATACTGCTTTTCCTTTACCGGAACCCATAATATTCTAAGGATATTGTATCATAGAAATGCAGACGGCTCAACATTTTTCTTTTACCTCGCTGCTTTTTGCGCCCTGCCCTGCCTGCCACCCTGCCTTATGCCCTCTGGCAGACTTCCAAACACTTCTGCGGTGGGATATGCCTCCATAAGCTCCTTTATTGCCTCCACTGCCTCCGGGCATTCCGTGATCTGCGGAAGATACTCCT
>JAFVAA010000828.1 GCA_017476305.1 Lachnospiraceae bacterium | reverse complement strand
CGGTATATCACTTTGCGCACATTGGGAATTTACGCAGCTACATCATGGAGGATGTCCTGGAAAAGACTTTCCGCTATTTCGGATATGATGTGAAACGTGTCATGAATATTACCGATGTCGGACATTTATCCAGTGATGCAGACAGTGGTGAGGATAAGATGCTTCTAGGAGCGAAACGGGAGAAAAAGTCGGTCATGGAGATTGCTGCATTTTACAGAAAGGCATTTTTTTCCGATTGTGAAAAACTGAATATTAAGATGCCGGATGTCGTAGAACCTGCGACGAACTGTATTTCGGAGTTTATCCATATGATCGAATCGCTTTTGGAAAAAGGCTATGCATATGTGGCGGGAGGAAATGTGTATTTCGACACATCAAAGTTAGAAAACTACTATGTCCTTTCGAATCAGAACGAAGAAGAACTGATGGTGGGTGCCAGAGAGGATGTAGAGGAGGATGAAAATAAGCGGAATAAAACGGATTTCGTGCTATGGTTCACGAAATCAAAGTTCGATGACCAGGAGCTGAAGTGGGAAAGCCCGTGGGGAACCGGTTATCCGGGGTGGCATATCGAGTGTTCTGCCATTAGTATCAAGCATCTGGGAGAGTATCTGGATATTCACTGTGGTGGTGTAGACAATGTATTTCCGCATCATACGAATGAGATTGCGCAGAGCGAGGCTTATCTGGGGCATAAGTGGTGTAACTACTGGTTCCATATTCTGCATCTGAATGACAACACGGGAAAGATGAGTAAATCCAAAGGGGATTTTTTAACAGTTTCTCTTTTAGAGGAAAAGGGATATCATCCTTTGGTCTACCGGATGTTCTGTCTGCAGTCGCATTACAGAAAGCCTTTGGTATTCAGCTATGATGTGCTTGGTAATGTCAGAATTTCCTATGAAAAGCTTTTGAACAGGATTCACGGCTTGAAAAAGGAAGGGGAGCCGGAGGAGGAAAAAATGAATACGTACCGGGATGCTTTTATGGAAGCACTCGGAAATGACATCAATACTTCACAGGCTTTGACGGTTGTTTATGATGTTCTGAAGGCAGATTTCAATGATGTCAGCAAATGGAACCTGATAAATGAATTTGATTCGGTCCTTTCTCTGGGCTTAACGGCAGAAGCAGAAACAGCGGATGTTGATGAGGAATTCAAGGCATATGTAGAGGAAAAAATCGAGGAGCGGAAAGCGGCGAAAAAAGCAAAGGATTTTGCAAAGGCAGACGCGATTCGTGCCGAGCTTCTGGAAAAGGGGATTGAGCTAAAGGATACGAGAGAAGGGACACTTTGGCAAAAGCTGTAGTATGTAAAAGTATGAGATGGAGCATTGAAAAGTGCATAGATAGGAGCGGAGAGGATCTGGTTCGGAAATTTTAGTGGAAGCGGGTGAGAGGTATGAGTGAATCAAGAACCTATCATACGAAGCAGCAGCAGAGTATTTTAGAAATTATGGAAAAGATGGAAGAAAAGTATGTGACGGCTGGAGAAGTCTTACAGGCACTGAAGGAGGAGGGAGCACAGGTAGGACTTACCACCGTTTACAGGCGTCTGGACCGTCTGGTAAAGGAAGGTCTGGTGCAGAAAATCGTCTTAGACGGAAACAGCGGTGCCTGCTATCAGTATGTAGGAGGAAAAGAGGAAACGAGCCATTTCCTTTTAAAAT
>JAFVAA010000827.1 GCA_017476305.1 Lachnospiraceae bacterium | reverse complement strand
TTTCCTGGAATATTTTTCCTGGAATATTTTTCCTGGAATCTCCTCCCCACTTGTGCTATTCTATAAAAGACATAAAATATTTTTATAAAAAGACCATCAGGAGGAAAAAACATGCTACAACCCTTTAATTACCACACCCACACCTTCCGCTGCAGGCACGCAGAGGGCGAAGACAGAGAATACGTAGAAGCTGCGATTAAAGCAGGCTATAAAATCTTAGGTTTTTCCGACCATTGTCCCTGGGTATATGAGGATGGTTTCGTTTCTACCATGCGCATGGCACCGGGAGATGTCGAAGGATATTTTCATTCCCTGGAAACTTTACGCGACGAATATAAAAACGAGATTCAGATTTTTATCGGCTTCGAATCCGAGTACGTTCCGGAGCTTATGGAAGGACAGGACAGACTTCTTTCTGATTTTCCTTTAGACTATATGATTCTCGGTCAGCATTTTTTAGGACAGGAGCATAAGTCCGTCTATCTCGGTGCACCGCTCCGAAATGATGAAATTCTGCATCGTTATGTGGATACCGTCATCGAAGGTGTAAAAACCGGAAAATATCTTTACGTCGCACATCCCGATGTCATCCATTTCATCGGCAGTGAAAAATACTATGAGACCGAGATGACCAGACTCTGCACTTTTTTAATGGAAGCAGATATGCCCATCGAAATCAATCAGCTCGGCGCTGCAGACGGAAGACAGTATCCTTCCGACCGCTTCTTTCAGATCGCAAAAAAAATCGGCAACACATGCATCGTTGGAATCGATGCACATGCGCCGCATCAGCTTTTAAATAAACGTGGAAGTGCTATCACGGAAGAATTTATACAGAAGCATTCTCTTCCTCTTCTCCAGGCTCCGCCGCTGTCATAAATTTTTCTACAATTTTTGCCACTCCGTCTTCATCATTGGTAGCGGTCACGATATCCGCCGCCTCCTTTACCGGTGTCTGCGCATTCCCCATCGCTACCGCCAGACCGGAACGCTTGAGCATCGGAAGGTCATTGTAGCTGTCCCCTACGCAGATGACCTTTTCCTTTTTAACATCCAAATGCTTCATCAGCTTATCCAAAGCCACTCCCTTGTCCGTAAATTTCGGAAGCACTTCTACATAGTAAGGATCGGAGCGGAAAATGCTCAGCTTATCCCCGAACTTATCCTGTAAAAACTTTTCCACCTCCTGCATTTTCCCCACTTCGCCTACCAGGAGAAATTTATTTACAGGGAAATTCAGTTCCTTTAAGAAATGATCTGTAAGCCGCAGCGTAATATCACAAGCCTTCGCATCAATTTCAATATACGGACTGGTCCCATTTCCGGCAAGCAGCTCTTTCTTCCTGTCATTGTACACACAAATCCCGACGCCCAAGCGCTTTGCCTCATAAAATACCGGGGCGAACATTTCCGCAGGAAGCGTCTGGTTATAAATGCACTCTCCGGTTTTACAGTTGATGACTGTGGTTCCATTATAGGCGATCACATATCCGCCAAAATCCTCCAGGCGAATTGCCGAAGCAGTATGCCGGATCCCCGCGATGGAACGTCCGGACGCAATCGCGATCTGCTTTCCCCTTTTCTGTGCATCGATCAAAATCTCTTTCGTATGCTCTGTAATCTGCTTTTCCGAATTTACCAGAGTTCCGTCCACATCTACCACTAACAGGTCATAATGGTCTCCCTCCGGCTCCTCAATTCCTTTGATATTTCTGTAAATTTTCATAAACTCTTTTCCTGTGATCGTCTCATGCTCGATCAAAAATTCTGCCAGCTTATCCAGCACATCCCGGTTTCCTGAAAGAAGTTCTTTCGCTTTCTCATAGCATTCCTTCAGAATCCTCATAACCTCTTTGTCTATTTCTGCTTCCGTCGCATCTCCGCAATTCAGCACAGTCCTGCCATCCAGATATTTATTTTCCACAGATTCCAGACCAATCAATCCGAATTTTTCTGTCATACCGTACTGTGTGACCATAGACCTCGCGAGAGATGTCGCCTTTTCAATATCATTCGAAGCACCTGTCGTAATGGACTGAAATACGAGTTCCTCCGCAGCACGTCCTCCATACAGTGTAATGATTCTGGTAAGCAGTTCTTCTTTACTCATCAGATACTTTTCTTCCTCCGGCACCTGCATAACATAGCCAAGAGAGCCCATTGTTCTTGGCACAATCGTAATCTTCTGTACTGGCTCCGCATTTTTCTGCAGTGCTGTCACGAGCGCATGTCCTACTTCGTGATATGCCACAATACGCTTTTCCTCTTTTCCGAGGATTCGATCCTTTTTCTCTTTTCCGGCGATCACCACTTCTACTGCTTCGAAAAGATCTCTCTGGCTGATAGCCTTTCTTCCGCTTCTCGCCGCCATGATCGCCGCCTCATTGATCATATTCGCAAGGTCTGCACCGACCGCACCACTCGTCGCCAGTGCAATCGCATCAAAGTCCACCGACTCATCCATCAGCACATCCTTCGAATGCACCTTCAAAACATCTACACGTCCCTTTAGATCCGGCTTTTCTACGATAATCCGTCTGTCAAAACGTCCCGGTCTTAAAAGTGCTTTATCGAGAACCTCCGGCAGGTTCGTCGCCCCTAAGACAACCAGACCTTTGGAGCTGTCAAATCCATCCATTTCCGAAAGGAGCTGATTTAAGGTCTGCTCCCTCTCGACATTTCCACCACCATATCTGCTGTCACGGCTTTTTCCGATGGCATCGATCTCGTCGATGAAAATGATGCACGGTGCCATCGACTGCGCCTGCTTGAAAAGGTCGCGCACACGGGAAGCTCCGACACCCACAAACATTTCCACGAAATCCGAACCGGAAAGGGAAAAGAATGGGACATTCGCCTCTCCTGCTACCGCCTTGGCAAGGAGCGTCTTACCTGTTCCCGGTGGTCCGACTAAAAGTGCGCCCTTTGGCAGCTTTGCACCGATCTCTGTATATTTCCCCGGATTGTGCAGGAAATCCACCAGCTCATACAGCGAATCCATCGCTTCCTCCTGTCCTGCCACATCCTTGAACAGAACTCCCGTTTCCTTCTGCACATACATTTTGGCGGTACTCTTACCTACCCCCATCATGCCTCCGCCATTTTTCGTCATCATACGAAATACTAAGAACAGACCTCCCCAAAGAATTAAAAGCGGGAGTAAAGTAGAAATCAAAGTATATAAAAGACTTGACTCGCCATCGGAAGCATCTCTGGAAAACTCCACTCCCGCCTTTTCCAGACGGGATACGAGCTGTACATCCATCCCGATCAATCCCGTCGTATATGTGACCGGATATACCTCGCTTCCCTGGCTGACCGGAGTGATCACTATGGTATTTGATTTAATGACCACAGATTTCACCTCATTATTATCCAGCATCCTTAAAAATCTATCGTAGGTAATTTCTTTATTACTTACACTTCTGATCTGGCTATTGATAAAGGAAAACAGCAAAAATACTCCTAATGCTACGATAAAACAAATAATGATCGTTTTGGTATTATCATTTTTCTGATTTTGATTTCTATTATCCAAAGCTTACCCTCCTTCATTCGTATAACGTTTTCTGAACTATCCTTCCTTTTCCATCGAGCTTGCATAGCGAAAATCTTCCTTCAGACGACATCCAACAAAGGGAAAGGCTATGCAAAACAGGAAGGAATTTAGAATCCCATTATACCTGCAATTATTTTACCCAAATTTCTATATTTCTATAAATTTCACTACTGATTTAGTATTTCGCTCATATCACTGATCATTTCCTCATCCTTTATGCGAAACAAAAACGCTACACGTCTGGAAGCCTGTGCATCTTCCTGTCCATTTTCATCAACGATCAGACTGCTGTAGGATTTCCCATTTGCTGTAATGCTGTTCCGCAGGTTCGTGATCTGTTTTTGACTTAGTACCTCCTTTTCCTCATTGAGGCAAAAGGAAGACACGGAAAGTGCTCTTTTCTGGGAAAGCTCCAGATTGTATAAATAATCTCCCTGTGAATCCGTATGTCCCTCTATGATAATTTCCGATACATACTGCTTAAATTCCCTGTCTGTCAAAACCCCGATATATTTCGGGATAAATTTTCGAAGCAGTTCTTCGCCCTCCGGCTTTAAATCATATCTTCCGGAATCAAATAAAATGCTGGAATCGAGAGCTATCGAACCGGTTTTGGAATCCACCTTTACACTAAGCTCCGAACCGTCAAACTCCTTTTTTAAAGCCTCGATAAGCTCCGTTCGGATTCCAATCAGCTTATCTAACTGCTCCTGCTGCTCCTCCAGCTTTTCCTGCTGCTCCTTTACAATTTCCTGTTCACTTAGAAGCTCCTGTTCTTTCAGCTCATACTGTGTCTGTGACTGTAAAATTGTAAAAGAAATAATCAAAACAAAAATTAAAAGCAGAGCTGCCATCATATCAGAATAGGACAGCCAATAGCTCGTTTCCTCTTCCTCTCGTCTTCTGCGTCTATCCATTATCTTACCTCAATTCTATGAAATCTTTGTGAAATAATAAATGCTTCGCATTTATCTTATGTCCAAAAGACATGGACAAATTTTTGAATTAATCTATAAAGTGATTTTTCGGCTGATCCGGTTCTGCCGTCGCTGCTGTTTCCTCTGTCTGATAACGGTATGGATTTACAATCGCTCTGGCAATTTTTTCGGAAAGCTCATCACCAAATTCTGCCAGAATTTCTCTGGTCGCCTGCAGCTGTTTCTCCTGAAAGGATAACAAAGCTTCCAGATTATCATTTTCCGTTTTTGGCAGTACATATTTATGATATGCATCTAAAAACTGATCCACAGCATGGTAGGCATCTTCTAATGTTTTCTTATAAACAAAATTGAAGATCAGTGAAAACACCATACCATAAATGGATGTATGAAATGCCACCTTAATTCCATCCATCAAAGGTGCGATACTGTTCGTAATTTCCTGTGCATTTCCCGTATTGAAATTCTGAAGACCGAAGGACAGGCCGATAAAGGTTCCTAAAATTCCAAGTCCGGTCATCACCCCCGGGATTATGCTGAGCATTCCTTTTTTTATGTAACTGTCAATGAACTACTCATTGATATAATCCTCGATGTCACACTTCACTCCTCTGGAGGAAAGCATCATCAGACGTTTTCTTTCCACACGGTACTCATTAAATCTGTGATTTAAAATTTTGTTATGAAACAGGTTGGTTTCGTTTCTGTACTCCTCCCACAGATAGCTTTCCGTCTTTTTAAAATCAATTTCCATCGTCTGTATGGTATACCTGAGACTTGATGCCATTCTGCTGACCGGATTCAGTGCCCCGTAGGTAGCCCACAGGATCGTCACACCGATGACTAAGAACATTCCGCCGTTTACAGCGATATTCACAGGATCAAGCTTTGCCTGTCCGTAAATATTCAAAAAGACACATACTGCTAACATCACAAGGTACGTCGGCAAAAGCAGTGCTTCACTTCCAAAAGATTTCATTTGTTTTCTCCTCTTTTCCTCAAAGCTGTTTGACTTTCCAAAAACTGCTTCTTTATTTTATCTTTTTCAGATATTAATGTCAACCAAGCTTGACAGATTTTCCATCCTTTGCCAGAATGCCTTTACTATAAAAACCACCAAGGCTGCTTTGGTATACATGTTTTAACTGTGAAAAATAAATAAATGCCTACGTCTATAAAATCATTATGTACTTTTTTTATGAGGGAGAATTGCTATGAACGATAAAGACTTTACAAAAGGAAAAATCATTGGTCCTTTAATGCTGTTTGCTATGCCAGTCATGTTTGCCCTGTTTCTACAGGCGATGTATGGAGCCATAGATTTACTGATTGTCGGAAAATATGCTGCTCCAGAGGATGTTTCCGCTGTATCCACCGGGTCACAAATTATGCTAACCTTAGGAAACCTCATTACCAGTATGGCAATGGGAACCACCATTTACTTCGGGCAGCAGATTGGCATGGGAAATGCAAAGCAGGGTGGGAAAATCATCGGTGCCAGTATCGCACTGTTTGCCACGCTCGGCTGCATTCTTTCCGTCCTGATTCCCATATTCTCCGTGCAGATTTCCTCTGTCATGCAGGCTCCTAAGGATGCTTTTTCCCAAACCGTCTGGTACATACGCATCTGCGGTGGCGGAATGCTTGCCATCGTTTTCTATAATTTAATTGGTGCAATTTTTCGAAGCATGGGAGATTCAAAAACGCCCCTCATCACCGTTGCCATTGCCTGTGTCTGTAATATCGCGGGAGATCTAATTCTCATTGCCGGCTTTCACCTAGGGGCGAAGGGAGCTGCTATCGCACAGAATGTCGGTGCCGGCAGGATGGACAGAGCCTATAAGGCACTCCGCTCAGCAATTGCCGTTTCCTTCCTCTTTGGTCTTTCCATGTTCCTGCTTTCCTTTTCCGTGGCACCCTGCTCACAGGAATTTTTGCGAAGGATATCCCGGTCATTTTAAAAACAAATCCTGACCTCTACAGAAAATTCCCTACAGGTATGTGCAGAGCAGGTGAGTGCATGGCTTGGCGAGCAGGGAGAGTTCGTCACGGATCAGGCAAATGCCTCTGGTAAAATCGGAGATTATGCAGGAGG
>JAFVAA010000826.1 GCA_017476305.1 Lachnospiraceae bacterium | reverse complement strand
GTGGAAATTCATCCGTCACTGGGCTTTTTCTATCACCATGTCTGTTAGCATATAAGGAAGAAGTGCATCCGGGTCAGATTCTGGGGATATCCATTCGTCAACTTTTCCGTCAGGAATAATAAGCGGCATGCGGTCATGGATGCGTCGCAATTCTTTATGCGGTTCCGTTGTCAGAACCACAAAAACAGGGAAGCCGTTCTCGATCCGGTAGAGTCCGCATAGCCATGCCACATTGGAGTTGACAGGCTGGATGAGGTATTTGTCCCCGGTCTTAGTCCTGCCGTTTGGACTTTTGAAGTGTTCCCATTCGAAATAATAAGTGGCAGGAACAATACAGCGATGGGATTTCCAAGCATCTTTGAATGTTGGTTTGCTCCCTGCTGTTTCAACCCTGGCATTGAAAACAGTAGAATTGTGGGAAGGATTATGAAAGCCCCAGTGCATGGGGAATACTGCCTGGTCTCCTTTCTTATCCGGGGCAAGTACAGGCACGATGTCTGTGGGGCGTACCTCTCCGCTGGTAGTAATAGGCTTTGCAAATTTATTGATAAATTTATCGACAAGTGCGGACTGCTTTACAGCCTCTATTATTTCGGATAGCTCGGTCGATGCGTCATCCATGTAATATCGTGTACACATAATATCCTTTCGATTGTGCTGCCAAGAGATTGCAGTACGAAGATGTCAATTAATTATATGAGGATAACTGATTCCTTATGTAGTATGCCTATAGTGTCGGGACTTATGCATCATATATGTTTTTAGAGTGGTCTCCCGGCTGTTTTATCGCAAGGACTATCCCACAACCTTTCCGAACACCAGGAACTCATCGTCCTCATGGATTTCCCGTGGCTTATACTTCTTGTTTAAGGAAATTAGCAGTGGGCGGTCATTTTGATGATCCAGTTTCTTAATGAAGCCTTCGCCGTTGTGGTAGAAAATACCAATCTCGCCATCCTGAAGGGAACTTTGGGCGTGTACCCACACGGTCTGTCCATTGATGAACTGCGGCTCCATGCTGTCCCCGGATATTGTCACGCCGAAATCGGCATTTTCTGGTACTTCATTTCCTACTTCGATTTCATCATAAGCATCATCATCCAAAAACTGCCCGGTTCCGGCAGATACCGGCAGATGGAACAGCCGCATTCTTCTTGGATTTGCTGAATTATTCGTGCTGGATAGAGGTTCTTTGCTGTATAAACCGCTGGCACGAAGCAGGTCTGCATAGTCCCAGACCATGCGGCAGCCTGTGTCGTTGAGTCCTGACAGGAGGGACGGCATTTCGTTCATGTCAAAAGCTGCCCGGATGTCTGCTATGTGCAGAATGTCACATAGGACAAGAAGCAGCTCAGATGGTATCCTTACCCTGCCGGATTCCCAACTGTAGACGATCTGGTTCGTTACCTTTTCGTATCCTCTGTGCTGGAATTCATTTGCGACTTCCACCTGAGACATATTTCGTCCGGTTCGCAATGCAATAATGTATTCGTTTAGATTTTTCATAGATATGTCCATCCTTTCGTAAGCATTGGATATTCAAAACCAATACCGAATATATGTTCTGTCAAACATTATATCAGGGATGCCATGGAAATGCAATAGTTAAAACGTAATAAAATAAAAATACAGAATACAAAAATGCAAAATATTGCACTTGAAATATTGAAATGTATGATTTATAATAACCATACAACGAAACAAGAACATATATTCGATTCTGAAATGGTGTGTAAGATGATGGCTTGTCTCGTTCTTATAAGTGAAAACCCGGTACAAGCACTTATAAATGGATATGGATCAGCACCAGTGTCCGGCATCCTTCCATCGGGATGCGTCGGAACTCGGACACGGCGAAGACAGACTTGCGGGGTGACTTTCCCTTTCCCTTTGCAGGCCACAAATAAGGTATAGATAGTTTGTGTTGCGAAAGGCGAGATAGAGTTGAATATGATTAGAAAGAGAGAATATGAAGTTTATGATTTAGAGCAGGTAAAATGCATCCAAGTGGAGAAAAGAGGGGAGCACAAGG
>JAFVAA010000825.1 GCA_017476305.1 Lachnospiraceae bacterium | reverse complement strand
CTGAGGAAAAAACAGAGATATTAACTGACCGTTTACTGGTCACTAACTGACCAGTGGTATATTTCAAAGAAGTAATAATAACAAAAGGATGCTTGATTTTTGACCACTCAAACATCCTTTTTCAGCATAATAAAAGACTATAAATCTAACTTTTCGATACACTCTTTTTGTGCTATGGATGTAGTTTTAAGATAAATCCGGGTAGTTTCGATGCTGCTGTGTCCTAACACATCACCTAACCTCGTAATAGCCTTTGTTTTATAAAAATAATCCTGTCCGAAAAGATGTCTGAAATTATGAGGAAAGACATTTGACCTCGGAATGCCCGCATCGTCAGCCAGTTTTTTTAAGCTTCTCCAAAGATTGCTCCGGTCTAAAGGTCTTTTGTTTTTTGTTAAAAAGATTTCACCCGCAGTTATTTTATTTTCCTTACAATACTTAAGCAGCATACTTTTCAATTTATCAGGGATAATGATTCGCCTGAATTTTCCTTTCAGATAGATTTCTATCATTCCTGATTCTACATTTTCATATGTAAAAAATCTTAATTCGCTAATTCTTATTCCTGTAGTACACAGTGTTTTCATAACTAAATACAACCTGATTTTATCTTCTTCTAATGCTTTACGAAGCAATTGATTGTATTCTTCCTTTGTCAAATGCATCTGCTCAGGAATAAAGGAATCAGATTGGATACGTATGGTCTTGATGCAAAATTTTTCCATCTCTTTATATTTTAAATAAGAATTTAAGGCGATAATTTTTGTATTTACTGTAGATATTTTATATTTTGGATCATTAAGAAGATGCGTTTTATATTTTATGATGGTTTCTTTTGTAATATCACTACTTCCGATATATTCATAAAAATCATATATTTCATGACAATATTTATTAATCGTTGCAAGCGATTTTTCATTTGTAATCAAGTATTCTCTATAATTTTCCAATTCTAATAGTATTTTCTCGCACATTTTTCCCTCTCCAATCTTTTTAAGTTTTAGATAAACAGATATAAATTAATCAATGCTTGCCGAAATTGTAATATATTCTCCGAGAAAATTCAAGAATGCGTGTTTTTAATACGAATTTACCTCTATAACATGCGAAACGATTAAAAACAACTATACAACAAAGATTTTATCTATTATAATACGAATATAATCTTAATTGAGGAGGGGGATTATATGAGCATTCACAGTACCTTTGACCCGGATATGATGAAAAAGCTTCCAATCGGTTATGAAAGCTTCGAGGAAATTATTTCCGGTAACTTTTACTATGTAGATAAGACAGGACTGATAAAGGAGCTTCTGGATCGTGGTGGTAAGGTCAATCTTTTTACCAGACCGAGACGTTTTGGAAAAACCTTGAATCTGAGCATGCTAAAGTATTTTTTCCAGATTGGGATGAATCTTTTAGGGGAGCCTGCAGACTATGCCTCTCTTTTTGACGGACTTTACATCAGCAGCTTTGGGGAGCAATATATGAAGTATCAGGGACAGTACCCTGTCATTTCATTGACGCTAAAATCAGCTGAGCAGAGTGATTTTAAAACCGCATATGCACTGCTGCGCAGACAGATTGCGAAGGAATTTTTCAGGCATAGGTATGTTCTGGAAAATGAACGTCTGCGGGCAAAAGAGGAGTCCTATTGGGAACTGATGCAGGAAAAAGCAGATTTAGACAGCTATGTAGATTCCATTGCCTTTTTATCGGAATGTCTGTATAGATACCACGGGAAAAAAGTGATCATCCTCATTGATGAATATGATGTACCTTTGGAAAGCTCCTATTTTGGTGGATTTTATAAAGAGATGGTGGGCTTCATCCGTTCTCTGTTCGAATCAGGATTAAAAACAAATGAATATTTGGAAAAAGCAGTGCTTACCGGCTGCCTTCGTATCAGCAGAGAGTCTGTTTTTACCGGCATGAACAATCTGACGATCAACTCTATTCTGAGTACGAACTATGGAGAATATTTTGGATTTACAGAGGCTGAGGTAAGTGCTATGTGCAAGGAATATCTCATGCCTGAAAAGGAGCCGGATTTCCAGAGATGGTATAATGGTTATATCTTTGGAGAGGTAAATGTCTACAATCCATGGAGTGTCATTTTACAGTTAGACAGGTATCTGGATGACAAGAACGCCTTTCCAATCTCTCACTGGGCGAACACCAGCTCGAACTCCATCGTAAGGAGCATGATTGAGCGTGCGGACAGGGCTGCTAAGGATGAGATTGAAGCGGTTATCCGCGGAGAGACGGTGGAAAAGCCGGTGCACGAGGATATTACCTATGATGAAATCTATGAAAGCATGGATAACCTCTGGAATTTTATGTTTTTTACGGGTTATTTTAAAAAGGTCGATATGCGCATGGAGGAACCACAGCGTTATGTGACCATGGCACTTCCTAATATGGAGGTACGCTATATTTTTGAGGAAAAGATCAAAAGATGGTTTCTGAAGGATGTAGTAGGGAAATGCGACAGAAATATTCTGTTTCATGCCATTGCCTCAGGAAATGCAGAAGTGGTCGGTGAAGAGATTGAAAGGCTTCTAAAGCCTGCCATAAGCTATCATGACTTTTATGAACAGTTTTATCATGGTTTTTTGACAGGAATTCTGACCGGGATGGGCGATTATGTGGTAAAATCAAACAGGGAAAGCGGAAATGGCAGAAGCGATTTATATTTACGCCCTCTTACCAGTCGGGAAAAAGCATATTTCTTTGAATTTAAAGTAGCAAAAAAACGTGATGAGCTTTCGGAAAAAGCGGAAGAAGCATTGACGCAAATCGAGGAAAAGCAGTATGACAGAGCACTGACAGAGGATGTGTTTCATCTGCTGGTACATTATGGAATTTCCTTTTGCGGAAAGGAGTGCTGTGTATGTGTGAAGGATGTGGGATGGATATAGCATAGAATTTTTATGATCAATAAAGCCGGACAGTTTGGAAAGACGACTACACTATCTGATAAATTATAACGAAATGATGCAATATGTTTTCTCTAGAAGAAGAAATTAAAAGTAATATTTTTTCCTGATGAGGGGAATTTGGCAAAAACATTTTAATTTTTCGTATAGAAGCCTATTGCATGAGACGGTAATTTGTGGTTTAATATAGTTAGTTAATCATTGGCAATATAATGCCGATATAACAAATGTAACTTGTTGATTGATTATATATAGCAACCAAACAACATAATGGGCATTATGTTGTTTGTAACCCCGGGCCATGCCGCCGCGGGACGGCGGCGCACGGAGGGCGTAAAGGACAGGTGTGTGATGGAAAGGGCATTGGTATCCATATTGACATTATCTTATAACAATTTCGAGAACATGGAGGAATGCATCGACAGCATATTCTCGCAGGACTACGGAAATATGGAATGGATCCTCTCGGATGACGGGAGCGGGCAGTTCGGGACATGGAAGGAACGGATAGAGGCCTATATAGAGGAAAAACATCCGGTCTCGAACGTAAAAAAGGTCACGATCCTGCATGACGGCACGAATCTTGGGATCGTAAGGAATTATAAAAGAGCCTTGGATGCTGCAGAAGGGAAATATATATTCTATCTGGCTATGGGAGACAGTTTCTTTGATCCTAATGTCATAACGGATGTAGCAGCTTATTTTGAAAGATCGGATGTGGATGTTTTCGGCGGATGCTGGGAATGGATCAAGGATGGGACAAAGGAGTTCCGTCCGGAGGACAGGATAAAGAAACTGTTTGCAGATGGTGATTCCGAGAGGATATATGAATATTTTATCCGATATCCTCTCTTTGTGGGAGCCTGTACGCCGTTCCGGAGGGATCTATACTCGGATTTCGGCTTTTTACCGGCAGAATATACACATCTGGAGGACTGGCCCCGCTATCTTGACTGGATAGAAAAAGGGGCTAGGATCGGTTTTCTGGACCGGGTCCTGATCAGGTACTATGCCGGGGGATTGACCACGAAGATAAAGAACCCGGATCTGATCATGGATTTCAAGCATTTGCTGGAAAAGCGGATGCGCCTGCCGCACAGTGCCCTGTTCCGGGCACTAAAAACGAAGAAGTATATTTTTTCCTGGGGCGCGGCAGGCGGATTCCTGATGAATTATCAAAGCTGGGAAGAGGCCGTCGGCCGTCAGTGTGATTATCTGATCGATAAAAATCCCGAAAAAGCAGGGCAGACTATTGCCGGACGTCCGGTCATCCTGCCGGAGGAATTGAAAAAGTTTTCTCCGGAGGAGATTTTTATATTGATCTTTTCCAGAGGATATTTTTTTGAGATCTCTGAGGAACTGGAGCAGATGGGGTTCGTTTTAGGGGAGCATTTTGACTTGATATCGCGGGAGCTGCTTCTTTGGAAGTGCGGAAGATATGATGAGGATGAGATATGAGGAAGGCAATTATCAGGGGGACCGGCAGCGGCGGAGAAAGAACCACAGCATACATTAATGCGAACAATGCTGTCTTTGACGTGGAGATTATAGGATATTCCGATGGCGACCCTCAAAAGTGGGGGGGATATTTTCTGGATAAGCGTATCTATTCCCCGGGCGAATTAGAGAATCTGGATTATGACATCTTAGTGATCGGCAGCGGGATGTATCATGAGATCCGGAAGGAGCTTTTGGGCTCCGGTGTGCCGGAGGATAAGGTCTATTCATGGCATGAACTATATACGGAATATCAATATCAGAAAAAATATGGCTGTACAGGAAAGAAAAAAAGATCCGGGGATCCTTTGAGCGATCTGGTGGTCTATACCGCGAATATGGGAAATTATGACGAATTATGTGATCCGCTTTATGTGGATGATAAGATTCAGTATGTT
>JAFVAA010000824.1 GCA_017476305.1 Lachnospiraceae bacterium | reverse complement strand
TCCACATGCAGAAACACCTGTAAGTACCAGAGAACAGGATAGCAGAACAGATGCAAACTGACGTTTTTTCATGAAATCTCCCCCTTCAAACATTTTTGCAAAATTAATTTTATGGAATCTGAATTTATTGTTATAATTTACTGTGATTATATGATAGATTTAAGTCGAATTTGTGAAAAAACTGTAAAATACGCAGCAAAGAACACATCCCTTCCGTGCCGCACAAAAAATACCCCCCGATCAGGTCTGACTGATCATAAAGAATTCCGTTATATTCCTTTATGCCTGTCGGCATAGTGGTCATCTCCCGTTATTTTCCCCCTGCTTCTCCACTTCGGAAACAGGATATAGTTCATTGTACCATAAATCCCGTAAAGAAACAATCCGCCCAGCACATCTAAAAGGGAATGCTGCTTTAAAAACATGGTCGAAAGACAGATGAGAATACACAAAATCCGGGATGCCATTTTCCATCCTTTTTTCTTCCGAAAGCCATAGCTGGTCACGAACCCGACATGGACCGCAACCGCATTAAATACATGGATGCTTGGAAATACATTGGTATCCGTATCGCTTTTATAAATAAACTGAATGATGTCTATGCATATATTTTGATGTGTAAAGGACACGGGGCGCATCTGCTGCATATTTGGAAATATGTAATAAATAAAAAGGCAGGTCGTCATCCCTGACATCAGCGTAAATACACATTTGTAATAATCCTCCAGGTGATCCGTCTGAAAAAACAGATAAACAATGATTACGATCACATAGAGGAACCAAAGCAGGTATGGGATGATAAAAATCTCTAAAAACGGAATTTTGTCATCCAGTCCGCAATGAATATTCGTAAAATCTAAATCCTTTCTAGCCTCCAGCCACAGAAAACAATACATATACACAGGCAGATAGACAATGAAAAGAAAATGTTTATATTTCTTCAAAAAATTTGACATAACAGCCTCACTTAAATCAAGAGTATTGAGCGGGAACTGCCACTACGCACCGAAACAAAGTGACATTGCAGCATCACGGAAATACATCAGTATTTCGGAGAATGCTTTAGATCCAGCTCGCTTCGGATATACCGGAATGCCGCATCCTCTCCCTGATCGGCCAGCAGATGAAGCAGCTTTTCCAAAAGCTCCTTCGTATGGGGATGCATCACATAATAAATCTTATTTTTTTCGTAGTACCGAAGAGGAAAGGAATCGTCATAGGTGTCCCTGTTATAATTTTTACTCGCTGCGATCCGGTCGCAGAACATCTCCACGATATACCTGTCCGGCATTTTCATTCCCTGCAGTCCGTCCAGTGGTTTCTCTGA
Organism: Lachnospiraceae bacterium; assembly: GCA_017476305.1. GTDB lineage: Bacteria > Bacillota > Clostridia > Lachnospirales > Lachnospiraceae > Butyribacter. The sequence goes on along the minus strand of JAFVAA010000824.1, from coordinate 746 downwards.
AAAATCGATCCAATATTCATAGTGATGTCTGTTCCGCCCCTTATGATGAAGCCACGCAGAAGAATATCCCTTTGCATGCTTTTCCTTATGATTCGGACTTTTCACTCCGCCCTGATAATACTTCACTCCCGCCCAAAACTCCACAGGAGAATATTTTGACCAGTCATGCATAATCCCCTGTTTATAAAGTCCGGCACGAAAAAGATAATGTCTCACTAACTTTTTATGATGCAGGATAGTTCCAAGATGTCCCCAAAAATTGTTCCATAAACTCATTTCTGCTCTTCTTTCCATTCATTTAATTTATCAATCAGATTCCCATAGGTAGCGGCATTTTTCCTGATGACAGATTCCGTGGCCCTGGCAAAGCTTTTCGGTTCCGGCTCATTGATCTTCATGCCCTTTGATTCAAGCTCACTGATCAGCTCTTCGGTCTGTTTCTTATTATTTTCCCTGTCTGACTCTGCAGAATTTTCAGCCGCTGTCCGGATGATCTCCTGCTGTTCCTCTGACAGATGGCTCCAGATATCCTCGGAAATCGTAAAACACATTCCGGAGTAAATATGATTCGTAACGGATAAATACTTCTGGACTTCGTAGAGCTTATTGTTATAAATGACAGGAATCGGGTTCTCCTGTGCATCATATGTACCCTGTTTTAATGCCTCATAGACCTCCGAAAAGGAAAGTGGCTGCGGATTCGCCCCTAATGCCGTCATCGTATCCATGATCACAGGATTCTCCGG
>JAFVAA010000823.1 GCA_017476305.1 Lachnospiraceae bacterium | reverse complement strand
GATTAGGTGTTGGGTCAATATTCAATTTTTTTCGCCACCGAAAGATGGCTTATTTGTATTGCCAAAAATATCTTCTATCCACTATCCTTCTGTTTCAAACTTTCCCTCCATAATGCTTCTTAAAAATTTCTTATGGCAGAATAAAATGTTTTTTCTTCTGTTCCCGCCGAACAGTAAACTTTTACTCTATAAATTCCGCCTGTTACAGTGTATGTATCCTCTACCGCTGCATTTCGGCCGCCTTGGTCATCCCATGATTTTAAATTGCTCCATGTTCCAGATATTTTCTTCTGTAAAGTCACCTTCACATAAGCATCATTTACGCCTGACTTACCTCTAATATATCCTGTCACTGTCGCAGTACCCGCTGAATTGATGGTAAGATTTCCTCCATAGGAAGATATGTATTCCATAGGCTCCACGGGTTCCTCCCATATGGGCGTGCCCATGTCTGCTGCATACGAAATTACTGATGCCCTAAAGGCTGTAATTATCATGCAGAAGCATATTATCGCAGACTTTATAAGGGTATTCTTTTTTCTCATTTCATCACCTCCTCGTATAATATTTATTTTTACCCTCATTAATAATAACGAATTTTGTAGTATGGTTTTGTGACAAAAAATTTATTTTTTTATCATATTTTCAATCTGTTCTATGTTTATATCATCCGCCGTTATCATAAAAAGATAGCCCCTGTTTTCATAAAAAGAAATGGTTTGCCCACCATGATATCCAAATATTTCCAATGTATTGTCATTGATTGGCAGCTCCTGCGTCCACTGATATTCACTGTCGAATACGATAGATAATGAGTCCTCAACGAGCTGCTGATCCCAAATGATCTGATTTCCCACTTCGTCCTCATATGTGATGGAATATAGCAAAGTTCCTTCGATTTCTTCTGTCTGCCGATAACCCTCCGGCACAACATACGGTTTGATCTTTTCAAACTGTTCATCCGCCTTCTCATGATCCGGAAACAGATATGTATAAAGGACAGAATCCTCCTGTGCAGTCTTAATGGTCGAACCCGAATAAATTTTATATGCATATACAGAAGTTGCAGTAGCGAATGCCAGCGAAAGCACCACTGCCGCGCCTGCAGCCGCCTGCTTCATCCATCGTGGATTATATTTTCGTTCAGACTTTTGATACTTTCCTTCCAACAAGCTTTCCATTTTTCTTTCAAAATCCGGCGAAAATTCGTACTCCTCATCCAAATGTTTCTCCAGCACCCTTAAATTTGCTTCATCTATGAGCGGTATTGTCTCATAAAGCCATTGGTCAGTGACCTTTATCTTTGCCATCTTTTTTCTCCTTTTCATCCAATTCTTTTTTCAGCAGTTTTTTTCCTCTGAGCAGCCTTTGTCTTACCGCAGCTTCCGAAATTTCAAGTATCTCTGACACAGCTTTATTGTCATATCCACTGGAATATTTTAGAAAAAAAACATCCCGGTATTTATCCGGCAATTTATAAAATGCCTCAATGACTCGATTGTCAACATCACTGTTTATTCCCATAACAGGGTTTTCTTTTTCATTGAGGCTATCCATGCCTGTCTCATGTTCATTACGGTTCTTTCGCTTTCGCCACATATCAATTGCTGTATTTTTTGTCACAACTACAAGAAAACGCATGGTTTTTTGAGAATCCGGATCATCGATCCGATCCATTTGGTGTGAAATCTTTTCAAATGTGTTATGTATCGCATCTTCTGCCAGAAAGCGGTCTTTCAGTATCTCATTCGCAACTTTAAACAGAAGGAATCTGTATTTTTTGTATAAAAAGGAAAGACGCTCCATATCGTCTGCTTCATTTTCCCGTATCTGTTTCATCATAATAAGTGCACCTGTTTTCAATTTCTCCCTCTATAAATAATAACGAATGCTATTCCTCAATCTGTGACAATATCTGAAAAATTTTTTAATCATGAAAAAAGATGGAGAAAGAAGATCTGCATCCTCTTTTTCCATCCCCATTTGGAAATGCTTTTTAGCAAAACATACCCTATTCCTTACCTTCCGGTTTGGTAATGACAGGCTTGCCCTCTGAATCAAGAAGCACGGTCAGGCCTCACTATCACAGGGTTATTTCTGGGACAGTCATCCGACTGCCGCAGATAACCCTTTTTCTTTTGCTTCCCGTTCTGCCTTTTCACGCTCATATTTCCGACGCATATAAGTACGGTTCCATGCACGCTTCCGGCGCTTACGTTCTTCTTCTTTTAATTGTTCGGGAG
>JAFVAA010000822.1 GCA_017476305.1 Lachnospiraceae bacterium | reverse complement strand
TACCATTGCAGTGGTGATGTGTTTGTGCGGCTTATGGGGTGATTTTAAGGCAGGAGCTGCGGATTCGGATGAATTTGTTATAGAAAAAGGGAATTTGGTTCAATACAATGGAACGGGAGGAGATATTGTTATACCGGATTCTGTTCAGAAGATCGGTAAAGAAGTATTTAAAGACAATACATCCATTACCGGAGTTACTTTTCCTACAGGGTTGATTTCTATTGGGAACGAGGCGTTTCGGGGCTGTAAGAATTTGGCGGAACTAAAACTGCCGGAAAAGCTGTCCACAATAGGGAGAGGTACATTTCGCGACTGTACCGCTATTCGTGAGGTTCGATTCCCGGATACTTTGACATCCATTACGAGTGAAGCTTTTATGAATTGCCAGGCTTTGGAGAATATTACATTTTCACCACGTCTCTTTTCTATCGGAGGAAGTGCTTTTGGTGGCTGTTCCGCTCTGAAAGAGGTCACATTGCCGGATTCTCTTTCTGCCATAGAGGCTGGGGCATTTAGTAATTGTACAAATTTAGTAAGCATTGAGATTCCGAAAAAGGTTACTAAAATTTCAGGGTGTGCATTTTGTAATTGCGAAAACCTGATTCGTGTGGCACTTCCGGATGGAATTGAAGAAATAGAGGCGAGTGCTTTCTATAAATGTCTGAAACTGGCAGATATTAATTTGCCATCTGCTTTAAAGAAGATTGGTGATACTGCGTTTTTTGCGTGTGAAAGCCTGACCAAAATAGTAATTCCATGGCATGTGACCTATATTGGGAACTCTGCCTTTTGGTGTGCGGGAGTTACTGAGCTGACACTACCTTCGGAATTAAATTATCTCGGGTGGGGAGCATTTTGCATGACACGAATTACAAGTGTTACGATTCCGGAAGGCCTGACCAGGCTGGAAGGGAGTACTTTTGGCGGTTGCTGGCTGAAAAGTGTAACTATTCCGGCCAGTATCTATCTAATCGATCAGAAAGCTTTAGCAGTAAATGGTGCGATTAAAGATGTCTATTTTGGAGGAACGAAAACAGAATGGTCGAAAATAGTAATCAAAGATGGAAATAAATCATTAGAGAGTGCAGAGATTCACTTTGACGGACCTGTAGAAACAGAAGTGAAACACCTGTATCAGGACTATGCTTACCAAAATCCGGTATTGACCACGACAATTCAGCTTTTTGCCAATGGCACTGCAGTGACGAAAAACGGAGAAAAAACGAATTATAAATCAGCGACTTTGTACACGGATATTTTGGCATCTTACAAGTATACAGTGGACAAAAAGGGAAAACTCTCTACATCCACCGGAAAAGTGATTGTAGGAATTACCTGCTCTAGTCAGAAGCCGCAGCTCTCTGCGAAAAATGTGATCGTGGATAAGGAAGGTGCCAAAATTGCTAAGGCCTCCATAAAGAATGGGCAGATTACAGTAACTGCTAAAAATTCAGCCGGCAGAGCGTATTTGTGGGTAATGGATACCGGGGCGGCAGATGTTTCCGTATGCTGTCCGATCAATGTAAAGGCAGCACCAACAGCTATTCATCTTTATTCTTCACCGGATTTTGTCTATGGAGAGACAGCAAAATATACAAAGGCGGATATTGAGTTGGGAGAGTCTGCCGATATCATTCTTTATCCTACCTATAAAAATTCTGACCGCGTGCTCACGAAAGCAACCGGGGTGACATATACGGTGGCGTTGGATAGTAATGCAGAATCCCATTTTGCTGTAAAGAAATCCGGTAATGAGCATTTTGTCGTAACGGCAAAGTCATTGAAAGAAAATAAGAAGGTTTCCGGAAAGATTAATTTTATCTGTGATCAGAACGGGAAAAAAGTTACTTTTACGGCAACGGCGGTACAGAGAGTGAGAAAGGTGTCCATAGTACAGGGTGAGGGAAACTGGGATGGGCTGTATTCGAAAAATTACGGAAGAGATTTGCTCTTAAAGTCTTCTGCTGCTACTGCATCAAAAGGAATATTGGATATTACTGCTACAGGGAGAAATACAGGAATAGCCGTTACGGAAACTCCGAAGCTTTATGCACTCAGTGGCCCGGATTCCTATGATCCGGTCAAATTTGCTGACGGTGCAGTAAAGGATACCGGAACGCGAACTGCAGGGCAGAAAAAAATTAGTGCCTCTCTTTCCAAGGATACGAAAACGATCAAGGTATCGATGCCAAAAGGAATGAAGACCGGTGTGACTGCATATTTTATATTGGTATATAATACAGGAGAAGGGGGATATATTAGATTTTCGGTGACTTCTATATAAAAATGCTTTGTGGAGGACAAAAATGTAGTTGCACATCATATGTTTGTGAACGCTCTGTTGTGTTGCAAAAAAGTAAATTTCGTCAATAGAGAAATCAGAAAATATAAAAAAAGATGAGAAAAAGTTGAAAAACGAACATTTATAGGGTATTATATTTTATAAGTGTTCGTTTTTTGCTTTATCAGAGATTGTTTTTTGGTAAAGCAATATGCTCCGCAACGCACCCTTGCTTTACTATGTGTTTGGTGTAAAAATGGTGCAGGTTCCTCAGGAGTGAGGCGCAGGAGTGGGGTTGTTCACTTTGTTAAACGAAAAATAGTTGTATGGGAAAGGAGAAAAGCATGAAGATTATTATGTTAGGCGCACCGGGTGCAGGGAAGGGAACACACGCAAAGGGGATTGTAGAAAAGTATCAGATTCCTACGATTTCTACGGGGGATATTTTCCGTCAGAATATCAAGGATGGCACAGAGCTTGGGAAAAAGGCAAAGAGCTATATGGATGCCGGGGATCTGGTGCCGGATGAGCTTGTCTGTGATCTGGTAGTAGACCGTTTGCAGAAGGAGGATTGTAAAAACGGATACATACTGGATGGATTTCCCAGAACGATTCCGCAGGCAGAGGCACTTACAGAGGCATTAAAGAAACAGGGAACGGCGATCGATTACGCTTTGGAGATTG
>JAFVAA010000081.1 GCA_017476305.1 Lachnospiraceae bacterium | reverse complement strand
TTGCTCACAGCAGGTATATTCAGATAATCTATATATTCCTTGGCAATAGAAAAACTATTATCCTTAGTCACTTCTCTATTTCCTATATATTTGCTGAATTTTAGGAATACATCCTGAACGGCTGAAACATTTTCTACAAACAGAAACGGATTTGCATCACTTAAATATCGTCCAAGTTCTTCGTCGTGGGAATCGTCCCAATCTGCATCCAAGGCCATAAAAATCAAGCAAAACAACTCATATTTACTCATTTTTTCTTCTCCTAAAGGTCTTCTTAACATTTTTATACAATCCCGTCTCAGGATTCCATTTGATAAGAGTTTTGTTTTTCCCACCCTCGTTTATAACCATATTCTGGTGCCGAACCCAATCCTGCGTTCCATCTTCATTGTTTCTTATATGCCAATCATTCCCATAGCAATCTTTTCCCACATACTATTTGACATCGTTCGCCAAATCCGATATCATCTTTCTGTTTTCTGGTGTATCTGGAAGATGTCCCTCATCATCCCTGAAGATGTGCTTCAGCTGAGAATCATTTCTTGGCATTTTTATTCTTCCCTTTAGGACATCAGGTATATTCTCTGCGGTATCACCGAATGTCCCTTTGTAAAGATCACTCTGACCCGCTCCCATTATCTTCCTTATCCTTTCTTGCAAGACTCGTCCAATCAGGATATTCCATGAATTTTGTGCTAGGATACTTTTTTTCTATATTGTCAGGCATCTGCGAATACACAAGCACAATATCTGGCTCAAGTGTCTCCATCATAGCATCCATACCTGCCTCAAAATAATACCTGTTGACCCTGTTTTTCAATTGTCCATAACTTCCAACTGAAACAATGGAATGATTTTCAACACCTAGGAATGCAATTTTCTCAGGTAAGTACTTTGTGGTATATGTTCTATCATCACCCCAGCGCACACATGGAATCACGTACACTCCGTGCTTTTGAAAACAATATCCAATCGCTCTGCTCCTATAGATATTTGTAATTTGAAGTGCTAGCGGCATGTCTCGGTATACAGAACAATCCGGGGTAATAAAACCTTGATACTTCTTTAGTATAGATATATACTTATCAGGATTCAAAAGAAGATCCCTGAATTCTGTGTCATTCTCATATTCACAAACTGCAAAAGACTTGGAATCTGCCTTGTCCATCTTACTGAACGGAACGAGTTTGTCAGGAATGACAATTTTCTTTGGTTTTTTGATTATCGGCATTTCAAAAATGCCGTCAAAATCTGCTCCGATAACAAATTCCGGATTACATCCATCAGACAAAACAGCTGCATTCCTTACTGCACTATCAACAACAGAACGTTTTTTTATTTTCTTTCTTTTTGTAGCCGTTTTCTTTTCTCCTCTCATAATGTATTCTCCTGAATTTAAATATGCAATACCTTTTTTCCATTATTCAAACTAACCAATTCTAGATAATCAATACGGATTCCCACTTTACTATTGTAAATATCCTTACAGTATAAAGTTTATGGACAGACATCTTATGTATATATACTTGCAATACATATGTATATACATATTTCTACATCATCTCTTTTAATGCCTGGATTGGCTTTGTCGTCATAATCTGGATTTCCCATAAATTTGTTTTTGGGTTTGCCAGAAATTTATAGTCAAAAAGATAATTTTCCTTATTTTCATTGTCTTTCATTGCATCCTCATATGAACCCTTCCATAATTCCGGTCTGCCTTCAAAGAGCCAATAACGGATATGGAGCTTATCCAATATCCCATCTTTGCATTTTAGATCCACAAATATCCTGTCACGGATCTGATGGATGGGGATGGTTGCGTCATACGGCGTTTCAAGAGTTGCAGTCCATACTTCCGAATACAATGTGCCGTTTCTTTTATCATGTCCGGATACCGTCTTTGTCTGCATGATTTTTCCGCTGAATCTGTAGCCTGGATGTTTTTTCTTTGGCTGCATCCCCCTTTTGGCATTTGCCCTCTCCCTTGTTATCCGTAAAAGGTTCTTATTGAGATCCATTTGCCTTTCGGCTT
>JAFVAA010000821.1 GCA_017476305.1 Lachnospiraceae bacterium | reverse complement strand
TCCTTTCGAAAAGCTTTGGGGCATTTTCCCTCCTTTTCCCCTGTATGCCTGTCTTTTTGTTCGCTGCTGCCTTTTCTCTGTTCCTCTATGAGCTTTCAGGAGATGCTCTGGGAGGAACTGTGCTTTTATTTTTTGTCACCTTATTTATGGCATTATTTTCCGGTCTCTTCTATCCGGTCTCCTATCTGCCTTCCTTTTTTCAAAAAACAGCCCGATGGATTCCGGCTGCCTGTGCGAATCGTTATGTCCTTGGGCTTTTATATGAAACGTTCGATTTAAGGAGCTTTCTCTGTCTGTGTCTGTACAGCAGCTTTTTTTACCTGCTTACTGTCCTGGCTTTGAAAATCAGACAAAACAAGGAATAAGAAAATAAGAAAGGATCTTGCTTTATGAAATTCATGCTTTTGAAAAAAATCAGAAAAATTTTCAATCTGTTCTCTCTATGGTTTTGTCTGTGGACCAAACGGCTTTTTTCGAAACCCTTTTTTCTGTTTACATTATTATTGATTCCGTGTGCCGCCCTGTTTATTCAAAATTCCAAATTTTCAGACGATTCCATTCTCCGCATCGCCATCTGCATCGACGGGGAAGAACCGGATTCCGCCTCAAAAAATTTAGAAAACGAATTGATCCAGCTGTCTGGTAAAGCTGTAAAATTTTATCCTCAAACCTCCCCGGAAAATATCTATCAGGATGTCTCTTCCGGAAAGGCCGTCTCCGGCTATATCCTGCCTGCAGATTTGGAGGAGAAGGTCAAAAATTTTTCCAGGCAAAAAACTCCCTTTCTCACCGCAGTGCAAAAGGAAGCAGAAATGAGCAATCAAATTGTAAATGAAATTTTACTGAGTAAGCTGTATCAAACGCACGCCTATCAGATTTTAGCAGATTTTATTTCGGAAAAAAACAGCCCTGCCGATACTGGCTTTTTAGAGGAAAGATTTCGCTCCTACCAAAAACACGAACTGCTTTTTCGCTTTGAATATGCAGATGGAACGGAGAACAAAATACTGGGGGGATCCTCCGCAGGACTTCTTTTGATGCCACTTCGGGGCATGATTTCTGTAATCCTCTTTTTATCCTGCATGGCCGGAGCTCTGATGGAATATGCAGACCGGAGGACAGGGCTTTCCTATGTCATTGGTACAGAGAAGAATCTGCTCTGTCTCTGCTCCTCCATTTTTGTGCCCGCATTTTTCGCCGGAATCATCGGCGTCCTTTCGATTCACGTCACTGAAATCGCGGAGCCTTTGCAGACAGAAAGCATCTCCATGCTCTGCTTTCTATTTGCCTGTACTTCCCTCGTTTACTTTCTTTCATGTGCCATAAAGACCAGATAGATTTTCCTCTCCTTTCTCCCTGTTCTTACCATAGGCTCCCTTCTTCTATGCCCGGTTTTTATAGACATCAGCACTTACTCCCCGCTCATAAAAATGCTGCGGTACCTCTTTCCTGTCCACTATTATCTTCGTTCCATGCACAGTACAATGGACCGTTTCGAGCTGCTGATCTACGGAATTCTTTTTCTGAGCCTTGGTACGATCTGGAAGAAATTACGCAAACTCTTCAAAACAGATTTCCAAAAGCTTTAACCCCTTTGCCGGAGCAGTAGGCCCGGCATTTTTTCTGTCACAGGAAGCGATGATCTTCTCTACTTCCTCCGGTAAAATCCGTCCTTTTCCCACCTCCAGGAGCGTTCCGGCTATAATGCGGACCATATGATATAAAAACCCGTTTCCCGTCACTCTTATCGAAATCAATTCTCCATTTTTTTCTACCGAAAGTGCATAGATTTCCCTGACCGTACTTTCCACCTGTGCTCCCGCAGAGCAGAACGCTGCGAAATCATGCTCCCCGATAAATGCCTTTGCCGCCTGTTTCATACTCTCCAAATCTAATGTTCCATAGTATAGCATCGCATAATTCCTGTATTCCGGAAGCGGAAAGCTCCGATTCAAAATGGTATATTCATATGTCTTTTTACAGGGAACATGCCTCGGATGAAAATCCAGTGCTACCTCCTTGGATTCCTGAACCACGATATCATCCGGCAATCCCCTGTTTAGTGCATAGGAAAATTTTTCTCCCGGTATTTTTGATTCTGTATCAAAAACCGCCACATTCCCTAACGCATGAACTCCGGCATCCGTCCTGCTGGCACCTGTCACCTGGATTTTCTCGCCGGTCAATGCCCCGATTGCTTCATTCAGCTTTTCCTCGATCGTAACTGCATTTTTCTGTATCTGCCAGCCATGATAACCGGTTCCATCATAGGACACCACCAAAAGAATCCTCTTCAATACAAACACCCCGCTCCAATCATTTTTCATATTTGCCACCATGCCAGAGCGTTTT
>JAFVAA010000820.1 GCA_017476305.1 Lachnospiraceae bacterium | reverse complement strand
TTCCCGGTTCCTTTTAAAGCCTTTAACCCCTTAATCAGTTCTTTATATGCTGGAATGACGCTTTTTTTCACAGCAGTCTCGTTTTTTTTCATCCACTCCTTTTTCTCTTTTTCCGAAGCTTCATGAAGCTCGGAAAGTTTCTTTTGAAAGACGGAAATCATGTAGTTTTTCTCCGGTTCCTTTATAAAATCCTCACACTGTTCTATAATCGCCTGCGCAGTAATATCACTCATGAAAATTCCCTTCTTCGATTTTGCCTTTTCAAATGTCAGGATATCCCGAAAATAATCTGGCACCTTTTCTAAGAGAGCGATGTATTTTTCCACATCCTCCTTTTGATAAAAATGATATTCTGCAAAAAATACCGGAAGCTGTGCCTGAATTCCTGAAGTCGGACTTAATACTTCCGAATATTCCAAAAAATCTGCTGCCGTAAGATTCTGCTTTGACATTTTATATATAATATCATAAAGAAGCTGTTGTTCTGTATTCAGCTTTTCAAAATCAAAGGTCTCCAGCATAGCAATCCTGTTTTCGGATACGATCAGGCTCTCCCTCAGGCCTTCTAACGAAAAGGAACCAAGCGTGGGTTCTTTTTCAGAAATCCCGTAATCCTCCGGGCGCTTCAGGGTATAGTTCAGCGTGAGCGTGTCATCCGTCACTTCCTCCTCGAAAATTTTCTGAAGCTGTTTATCAAAATCCTCCCTTGCCTGTTCCTCACTCCTTTTATCCGTAACCTTTGGATGGAGCATCGTTTCGACCTGATTCTGCCTGATCGCTCCGCTTTTCCAAAAGAACCCGCCCACAGCCAAAAGACAGATAAGAACTGCCAAAAACGCTTGAAGCTTTGGCTTTTTTTTACGGCTCCGGAATCCGGAATCAAAGTGATGAGTCATTTCAAAATAGCGTTCATTTCTTCCTGCCCTTTTCTTCACCATGCCTGTCCTCCTCTAAAAAAACATTGTACCATATTTTTTACATCCTGCCGGAGTCTTTATGACAAACGGGAAATTACAGGAACCCTCTCTCCGGTTTTACATATATATGAATTAACAGGAATTTTTATTCCTGCACTATCAATCTATGGAGGTCAGAACAGGCTTATGAACACAAATCGCAGAAACAGTCAGATGAATTGTGACAAAACTTCCAGCCAAAATAGCGATCCACTCCGTGGTATGCCGGTCGGCATGGGTTATGTACCGTGGCAGGAGTGGAAAAATACCTACCCCGTAAACGAAGGTCTGGCGAACGGAACCATTTTCCCATGCTTAAATCTTCCGTTTTACGGCTGTATTCCACGCGGCTATATGTATAAATAAATGCTGCCAGGCAGACCTCCGGTCTGTCAGAAGCGTGGACTTTTTTACGGATAAATAAGAGCACACAGACAACGGTTTTCAAAATCATTATTCAAAGAATCTTTGGAGGTAGCACATGAACCAGAAACAGCTTTTAATGCATATCATGGAGGTCAGCTTTGCTATGACCGAGGCTGTACTTTTCCTCGATACGCACCCATGTAATACGGAAGCTATGGAATATTATCAAAAAATGAAATCACTGCGGAAGGAAGCAGTGAAGCAGTATGAAAAAGAATTTGGACCACTCACTACGGACAGCAACTACAGCACTTCCGAATGGGAATGGACACAGACCCCTTGGCCTTGGGAATAGTGCTTTCCAAGGAACTGTGCATAAATACTTTACTCATTTTTTGAGCAAAAACACCATATATGCAAGTGTTCCTGCTCAAAAAACGGTAAATTTAATTTTGCACAGTTCCTAAGTGAGACTAAATCAATTTTTGAATCATATTATCAGGAGGAATTTTTTTCATGTGTAATTATGAAAAACGACTGGAGTATCCAGTCAATATTACCCGCTGCAATCCACAGGCTGCCATGATCATCGCCAGCCAGTACGGTGGGCCGGATGGAGAAATCGGCGCATCCATGCGCTATCTGTCACAGAGGTATTCGATGGAAGACCGGAATGTAATCGG
>JAFVAA010000819.1 GCA_017476305.1 Lachnospiraceae bacterium | reverse complement strand
CCGATGCGAAGTTTAAAAAGCTGCTCGAAAATTACACTTTTGACAGTACAGTATCCAAAGGATACTTTGAAAACACTAAATTCAAAAAGGGAAAGACGGTTTATGTGCGTGTCTGCATCTGCGTAAAAGCCGGAAGATATCAGGATAAAGAAATCCGTTCAAAATGGAGCAGCGTAAAAAAACTAAAGCTGAAAAAGTAAATCTTTAGAGATGGAGGTAACTTATGAAAAGATTAGGAAAACAGGCAATCTGTCTGACATTGGCAGCAATGCTCATCATGGCAGAAACCGGAATGGCAGGCGCAAAAAGAACATCAGCAGCATCAAAGGTAATAACCGGATATTATACCGACGGTTATTGGTCGGTTAGTGTACAGAATAAAGGAAATAAGGCAAAGGTAAGGGTTTCCTGGTTTGTGTCCAATGGTGGATGTGCTACATATAAGGTCATTACCGGAAAGGTTAAAAATAATAAAATGCTCTATTATGCGGAAAGCATTGGTACGGATAGTAAAATAAAGGTATCCATGCAGTTTCAGGGAAAGAAGATCAAATGCACGGTGCTTCCACTAAAAAAATATGGATGGGAAAAAAAATTTACCTTTACCGTAAAGAAGAAGTCAAAAAATCCGTCTTTCTAGTGCGGTAAATATTTAGCATAAAAAATCCATTTATTATGTGCCAATATCACTATTTTTCGAAAAAATCAAGCCCACCGGTTAAAACGGTGGGCTTATTGTTTACTTTAACTCGGTGGTCTGCAAAAGCCCTTATAAACGTAATATAACATCTCAGAAATCCATAACATTTAGGACTGTTATTCTGCTGCTCTCTTATATCTTTCATAATCATACCCTCTCTACATTCCATTCCGGTCGATGCTACTTTTTTTGACCTCAGCAATTGCCTGTTCCAAATCCTCTGTATCCTCCTATGCCTTTACGGTCACATACACCTTATCATAGACACCATTTGGTGCGACGATAAATATAACTGCTTTCCCCTTTTTTAAAGCCGTCACTTCCCCATTGCTATCTGCCTTGGCTACAGAAGCATCCGTAGAGTAATAGTATAGCTTCGGTTTTTTATAGATACGTTCTCCACTGTTTAACTGCACCTTACACCTGACAGAATGCATCCTCCCCTTCATCAACTTCACTCTGCTCCGCTTCGCCGAAACCGTCTTAATATCCATAAAATGATCAGAACCAGTAGTAAGCACTAAAGGAAGGGATTTTTCCAGAAAAATGCTCTTTTTTACGGATTGCTCCCCATCTCTTTCCAGCCACTGATAATACACCTTTATATAAAACTTATATGTCTTTTTCGTACTTAACTTCGATACCGTAAAAGAATTCTCCTCCGTAGAGGCAATACAGGAAACATCGCCGTATCCTTCTCCGCTGTCCACTCTCCGGTAGATCTTATATAGAAAATCCTGCCCTCCATTCTCCCAAAACAGCTTTACTCTGGAGGAGCTAAGCCTTTTTCCCTTGAGAAGCAGGCAGCCCTCGTCCTGCATTTTTTTCATCTGTTCTTCTTTCCCGGCAATCATCGCATCCTCATTCTCCGGTTCGGAAGCTTCCTCCGGAGCTTCTGCGTCAGATGCAGGGGAATCAGCCAGAGTTTTAATACCACTGCCGCCAAAAGTACAAAGAGAACATAATAATAGCACAATATAAAATCCCAAATGCCGGTTATTCCATTTTTTCATAAATGTGTCCATGCCAATTACAAACCAATGGTTTGTTGGACATGACTCAAATTGCGAAGCTATTTGCTTTTTCATGATACATCCACCCTTTCTGCGCTGCTGCCGCTGTTCACAGCTATCTTTTTGAAAAATTAATGCGTGTGAATTTGTCCTGATATCGTTCTGCCGCTCCCCATACTACAATCTCTCCCTTATGAACCATGCTCATCCTGAACTGATTGATATGGCAAAAACGTACCTTTTTGTAAAAACGTCTGGAGATCAAACTCAGCCTGTGAATATAGCTGTCTCCGACAAAAAATATTTTTTTATTACTTTTATCGGCGGCCTTTACCTTCGAATTAAAAATGTAACGGTTCACATAATAATGATACTTCCCATTGGATAATCCACACAAATCCCCCAGATATTTTTTTTCAGACCGAAACCTTACATTATGGATGGAATTCTTTGTCCCGTCTGTTAAATCCATAAGATTCTGTGCCGCGATGTACTCTCCCTGACTGTTCCAATGAGTATCTGTGGGATAATATAGCTCATAATTATTTCTTTCCTTGAGCAGCTCCCTCTTTGGATAACCCACGGTCAGGTCTGTGTTTGTTTCCAAATATTCATAAAGCTGATCCAAACGTGTATACGTGGTTTTCCTCTTTATGCTCTTTGGCATATATTGCGCGTAAATCGTTTCTTTATTTGGCACCAGATATACTATGAATCCGGCTCCTTTACGATTAACTGCTTTTTCCGCAGCCAAAAGATTTTTTTCCACTCTTCGAAGTCCCATAGCAGAATAGTGATTAATTCCCTGATAATCCGGAATCGTCGTCCCATCCCCATTTGCACGGTAAAAAAGCCAGCCTTTTTTTCCTTTGATAACTTGTCCTGCAGCATTACTGATGCTGCTGTTTAATACGCTGCTAAAAAGAAAGGAAAAAATAAGAACCGGTAACAAAAAGGTTTTCTTCATTTGCTTCATTTATGTGCCGAACCTCCCATTTTATATTTGACAAAAGATATCTATATTTTTATAATAATGTTTGCTGACATCATATAATTTTTTTTTTGAAAAGTCAAGAAAGAAGAAAAATACAAAACTCGGGAGGTACACTATGAAAAGAAAACAGAAAAAAATGATAGCAATACTTCTGATGATGGCAATACTTTTTACTTCTATCGGAAAAACAAGGGCAGAAGCAGCGAATGCGGCAAGCAAAGTCAAAAACGCCTGTTCTGCGGCACTTAAGGCCACAGGAAACGCCAAAAAAATCAAATACAAATCCACGACACCGTCTGATTTTGATGCGATTTCCTATAAGTATAACAAAAAGGTGTCTGCTATGTTTTTTGTCACCAGCGATAATACCGTTTACAATATTTGTGTAGCACAGGGAAAATCTGCTAATGACGCAAAGACCTTATACAAAGCTTTTGCACAATACAAGGAAAATCAGATTCATGGTCTTTATTTCGATACAGATTTTTCAAAAGCAGAACAAAATGTAATGAAAAATGCCATCTACGGCAGAAAAGGAAAATTTGTATGGTACATTTCCATGTCTTCGAAAAAAAAGAATCTGGCAGGGGAAACAGCATTGAAGAAAAAAATTTAAAAATCGTTTTAACCTTTCCCCCTTTTCATTCGTCTATATACAGGGGGAGAAATTGCACAGAAAAGCAGATGCACCTTCTCCCTTCAAAAATTTTTTATGGAAACAGGAGGAAAACTCATGAAACAGGTAAACAAAACACAAACGGAACTTTCCACAAAAGCACTTTATACGGGAGCCAGGGCTGATTCTGCCACTACTGCCCCCGCGTCATTTTTAGACATATGTAATAAATTTTCTTTCCCTAAAAGATGGAAATCTTTTCTTTCCCTTCTTCTCATAGCGGCCATGCTTTTTCATGTGCCAGGAGTGACCCCGAAAAAGGCAGCTGCCGCATCCTATTCCGTCATAGCGGTTTCCCTGACCCAGGATAAGCAGAACGCGAAAAAGACGGTATCCGGTACCACGATTACCATAAAACTCAATTCTGATTATGAAAATTATACCATTACCACAGAAAAAAAGAACACCAAAAAAACAGTGACGAAAAAAGGATTTCCCCTCTGTGTGTCAGACGGAAAATCCCTGTACTATGCGGAAAAGAAATCCAATGGCAAGTTCACGATCTTCCAGGCGGACATTTCCTCCGGCAGCAAAAAGAAATTAGTGTCCGGTGTGGACCAGATCCTGGACAGCTCCGGAAGGTATCTGTATTATGTGACCAGGTACAGCTATGAGGAGCATGCCGGTAAATGCTATGCTCTGGACTTACAGACCAAAAAGATGAACTATATCACGAAATCAGCCTATATAAAAGTGATCAAGGGAAATAAAATCCTTATCAATGATTACCATATGGAGGTAATAAATATTGCGTTCTATACTGCAGACCTGAATGGAAGCGGAGTAAAGCTCATCGATAAGGGATTTGTCTATAAGGTGACGAAATCAAAGATTTATTACTTCAAGTCGAAAACGACCTATGGCACCTTAGCGAATGCTCAAATCAAAAAGTACAGCTGCTCTCTGACCGGAGCCAATAAAAAGGCAATCTCCGGATGGACGAAAAAGATTCCGTCTACCTACGAAAAATATCTATAAGGTCCGGCGCTTGCTGCGCAGGCTTTGAAAACATGGACTTTTTTATGGAGGAAGCAAACGAATGAGAGGAAAAACCATGAAATCAAAGAAAACATTATCCATGCTGCTGGCTGTCTCCCTGCTTTTTTTATCCTCAGAAAATTTTACGCCGGCAAAACGGGCAGATGCCGATTCTGTTTCCCATAAAAGGGCAGAGAGCTCCGGGGAACAGGCACCATCTCCGTCACAGACAGCGGAACTGGAGACTCCGACACCATCTCCGTCACAGACTCCGGCTCCCACGCAGACACCGTCTGCCGTGCCCACAAAAACTCCAAAGCCTTCGAAAACGCCAAAGCCAACTGCCACGCCAAAGCCCGTCCTGTTAAAGAGCGTGACAGGGGTGAAGAGTCAAAGGTATTCCACAACTGCTGCAAAGCTCACGTGGAAAAAGGCGAAAAAAGCGAAATATTACCGGATCTATGTTTCAAAGAAAAAAAACTCCGGCTATCAGGTGAAGGGCACGACAAAAAAGATACATTTTTTAGTGAAGAAGCTGAAAAACAATACAAAGTACTACTTCTATGTTCAGTCCTGCAGACAAAAGAAAGCATCCGCTTCCGACAGCAGGCCTTCGAAAAAGGTACATATCCGGACAAACACTTACAGCAGAAAAACTATTTTCGCCGGAGATTCCATCACACAGGGCATTACCTACTACCTGCATAATAAGATACCGATCGGAGGCACCGTAAAGACTGTTGCGGCAGTCAGCCTGAACACCAGAAGCTTTGCCTCCAGAAGGGTATTTAACGGCATGACCGGAATCCAAAAGACGATTGCCGAAAAGCCGTACCGTGTCTATTTCATGCTGGGCATAAACAATATTAACTACATGCCCCCGAGCAGCCTGATTTCTGACTATACCCGCCTGATCCAGAAGGTAAAAAAGGAAAGCCCGCATACAGACATCGTTCTGTGCGGCTTAGCTCCCGCTACCAAATACCGGAGCAATAAGGAGCCGGGCTATAAACAGATTCCGGCGTTTAACAAAAAGCTGAAAGCACTGGCTAAAAAATTTGGCGTACACTACTTTTACTATGCAGACTTTATGAAGGATTCGGACGGCTACCTGAAATCCAGCTATGCCTCCAGAGACGGCTACCACTGGCAGGTACCTGTGTATCATACCTTTGCGGAAAAGGTCAGGGCATACGAAAAGACTTTAGATCAGTAGCCCGAAAGAGCAGATCCGGACCTGAAAATCATCCTTAGCTCTGCCTTTATTCTTCAAATTTTTATTTCTCTACCGGATGACTTTTTGTTTTCTGTATGATATACTGATTAGCGATACTATCTGCAAAGCTTATTCTGCCACATGAGCAGGCATCATGTGATGGGAAAAGCGGCAGTTCCTTAGGAGCATAAAGATACGACAGGAGTTTGCTATGTCAGACAGAGAGAAAATCATCAGCGCAGTCGAAGCTGCAAAACGAGGAGAGCAGAAAGGATTTTCGTATTTATACGAAAGTACCTATCGTGAAAAATACTATATCGCAATCAAATATATGAAAAATGAGGCAGAAGCGGACGATGTACTGCAGGATGCCTATATCAAGGCGTGGGAACGTTTGGACTCTTTAAAGGAGGCAGAGAAGTTTTCTGCCTGGTTAGGACAGATCGTAGCGCATACTGCTTTAGATGCGTTAAAAAAGAAAGAGCCGCTTTCCTTTACCGATCTTAAAACAGAAGATGCAGAGAGCGAAGAGCTTTTTTATGAACCGGCAGATGAAAGAATTGAGGGACAGCCAGAGCTTGCCTATACGGAAAAAGAACGCTCCGAGATGCTCCGCACCATGATTGATGCACTGTCCGAGAAGCAGCGTATGTGTGTGCTCATGTTCTACATCGAAGGCATGGATGTGAAAGAAATTTCAGAAGTTTTAGAGTGCTCTACAAATACCGTAAAATCCCATCTGCATTACGGCAGACAAAATATACGCAAGGCAGCAGAAATATTACAGGCAAAGGGATACGAATTTTTCGGACTGGCGCCCATTCCTGTATTTCTATATCTTTTACAGATGGAAGCTGCAGAAAATGGTGTTATACTGCCCCTGCTTGCCGGCGGGGGCATCGCCGGAGGAGTCAGTGGTCTGGTGGCACTCAGGGATTTTGTTCTAAACACCATTTTGGGGGAACATCTGGCACGCACAATCGGCGGTCTTCTGGCAGTAAGTCTGGCAGTAGGCGGGACCTATCTTGCAAATCGGCAGAGTCCGGTAAAAAATTTACACCCGGAAACAGCAGCAGAAACAGAAGCCGAAGCAGAAAAGAACTCCCCAAAAAGAAGCTCTTCTCAAAAAATCACGGAGCGGATCACCGCATCGGAAAAGCCTTCTGAACAGGCGAATCCTCTGAACGAAGCACCTGCCATGCAAAACCAAAGGGAAATGGAGAAGCCGCAAATAGCGACGGAAGCGCCTGATTATGAAACGATTACACTGAAGGATGAAGACTATCCTAAGATCATTGAAGGCGGTCTTGAAAAAGAGGATTTAGAAGCACTTCTTGCCTCCTCCCCTGAGAGGATAGAGAACGGCCGCCTGTCGAAATCGGAAATCAGCTCACTGATTCTCGGCTATGTCGGAAATATGGGCATTCCGCCCATGCTCCTAAAAGCAGATCCCGATTTTGAAAATAATGATGAAGCCTTGATTGCAAAGTCCGTCATCAATCAGCTTTTAAGCGCCATTACGGATTACCGGCTGCGGGGAAGGTCTTCGACTGTTCCGGAAATTACCATTATGGGGGATTATGTCTATACTGGCGGATATATAGATGTGCCAATAAACACAGAGGGAAAAAATATCATCTGGAACAGGGCAGAAATCCTGACTGCGAAAAGAAGAGGGGATGAACTTCTTTTGCGCTATTCCCGAACAGGCGATTTAGACTATGACGAAAAGGAGTATGCAGCAGAGCTGATTTCCTTCGAAAACGAACAGCAGGAAGAAGAGATTCCGGAGGACGAGGAGAGCATTCTGAAGGACGAGGAGGCTCTGGAGGACAAAGAGGAGGTTCTGGAGGACGAGGAGTGTCCGGAGGACGAGGAGGAGGCTCTGGAAGACGAAAAGTGTCTGGAGGACGAAGAGGAGATCCTGGAATACGAAAAGTATCCGGAGGACGAAGAGGAGATCCTGAAAGATGAGGAAGAAGATGTCCCAGAGAACGAGGATAAGGTTCTGCACATCTACGAGGAATATGTTCCAGACTCCGGAGAAGGAGTATTTGATGATGAGGAGGAAGAAGCCCCGGACGGGGACGTGGAGGTTTTCGATGAGGAAGAAGAAGTTCTGAATGGG
>JAFVAA010000818.1 GCA_017476305.1 Lachnospiraceae bacterium | reverse complement strand
GTGCGGTGCATAGATGACACCTTTGATCGTGTCTGAAAACTTCGGACTCGCTACCCGGTTCATCACCACACTGCCGACAGCGATCATGCCGGGATAGCTGTCACTCCCCGCCTCTGCCTGTATGATCCCTGCCATCAGGGTAAGCTCTGCATCCGTATAAGGATAGGCACTGACCTGATAGTAGTCCGTCCCGTTCCCTGTATCCGTAATGCTGCTGTAGGACAGATTCATGCCGCTGTCTGCTGACTGCCTCCGCTCCTGTGCTTCCATCTTTGCCACTTCCGCCTCTAACTCTGCTGTAAAACCGGCAGCACTTTCCGCTTTTTTCTCTGCATCCTTTAAGAGCCCGGACAGTTCTAAAAGCTCACCGTCAAATCCATGCTGCTTTGTCTCATAGGCAAGCAGTTCATCCTCTTTTTCCGCTTTCTGCTCCGAAAGCCTGGAAAGCTCCTTCCTGCGTTTTTCCCTAACCTCCTCCGTATCAGGCGGCTCTAAAAGCTCCGCCTCATGCCCGGCATAGATATGTTCCAGATAGAACCCTGCCAGTATGCTCTGCGGCAAAGCGTCCTTTTTCTCCGCCAGGAAAAGGAAGTAAAGAGGCCGGCTCAAAAATTCCTGCTCCCCTTCCCCCTGCCTGACGATCTTCTGTTCGGTCTCCCGGATCTTTTCCTCCAGGGAACGGACTTCCGCTTTCAGCTTTTCCATCCGCCCGACTTCCTTTATCATCCGCCTGTTCAACTTTTTGATCTCCGCTGTCAGTGCATGGACGGTATTCCGGCTCGAATCCGCCTGGTTCTTCGACCTCTCATACCGCCTGTAAATCTCTGCTCCATTTTCCGCACCTGCCGTCCCGCCGGAGCCAATGGGACCGGATGCGGAAAGCAGGAGACAGAGCAGGATGCTGCACCATCTCCCTGCCTTTATGTAAAGACTGCTTTTGTGCATAGGATTCTGCAAATCCATTGCATTTTTTGAATCCATTGCATTCTGTGAATCCATTGTATTCTGTGAATCCATCATAGGCATCCTTCTCCTTTGTGAGCCAACGAATCAATGAAAGGAAACTTGCTTTCAGGAACAGTTCCTTACCCCTCTAAGACAGCCAAAAGCTTCTGCTTTAGGATATAATACTGTCCCAAAAGCTGCTGCATCTTTTCCATCTGCTCTTCCGTGGAGCCTTCCATATACTTTGCATAAAATACATCCCAGAACTTTTTACAGTCCTCCCCGGAGACACGGAATGCAGAAGAACAGTAGGACGGCCTCTCCCTTTCTATCATGACTAAAGATGCATAAAGCCCCTGCAAGTCAAAGATCGCATGCCCATGTGCCGCTCCTGCCATATCTAAAAGGTAGAAGTCCCCCTTCTGGACCAGGATATTGTTCAGGTTGATATTTCCATGCACAAAACCTTTGCTGTCCGGGATTGCTTCGATCAGCTTCGTGATCTTTCCCCGGTCATCAGCGGAAAGGAACCCGCCGGCCTTTTCTATCCAGCCACGGTATCTGTCCTTGATACCCGGGAACTCCCCGGCCTCGATCTGTACCTGGTGCATCTCCTTTAGAAAGCCCGCAAACTTTTCTGCGTAATCCTCTAAACGTGCCGGCTGCTTCCGGATCGCCTGTGCCAGTGTGATGGCATGGTCTGATTCGATCACGATCCCATACGAATCCCCTGCCGACACCACGTCATACGGGATCAGCGTCTGCACGCCGCACACCAGGGCAGTATGGGAATATTCCCTTTCTTTTTTAATATCTTTTATTCTCATTCCTTTCCGAAAGACCTTTACCATCGTG
>JAFVAA010000817.1 GCA_017476305.1 Lachnospiraceae bacterium | reverse complement strand
GGACATGACCGCCTTTGCCAGATTCGCATCCAGCTTCTCAAAAACCGGCTCTCCAATTCCTGTCGGCATCCCCGTGACCACGCATTCGATCACGCCGCCGACAGAATCCTTCTCCTTCATCTTTTCCTCCAAAAGATGCTCCGCCCGGGAAGAAGCCTCCGGATCCGGCATATACAGCGGGCTGTCCATCACTTTTTCCAAATCTGTATGCTCTGCTCTGATTCCGCCGATCTCCTTCGAATAAGCCCTGACCTTAACGCCAAGCTCCTTTAAAAGCTCTGAAGCAATCGCCCCGGCAGCCACACGGCCGATGGTCTCTCTGCCGGAGCTTCTGCCTCCCCCTCTGTAGTCTCTGAAACCATATTTTTCATCAAAGGTAAAATCAGCGTGCCCGGGCCTGTAATAATTCATGATCTCCGAATAATCCTTCGAACGCTGGGAAGTATTATAGACAATCATGGAAATCGGTGTTCCCGTCGTCCGTCCCTCGAAAACCCCCGACAGGATCTCCACCTTGTCCTCTTCCTTTCTCGGCGTGGAATACCTGGTACGCCCCGGTTTCCTCCGGTCCAGATAGAGCTGTATGACCTCCTCGCTAAGACTGAGCCCCGCCGGACAGCCATCTACCACCACACCGATTCCTTTGCCATGAGATTCTCCCCATGTTGATACCACGAACTGCTTTCCAAAAATCGAACCTGCCATCTCTCTGTCTCCACTTTTTCTATATATAGTACACATATATACCAAATTTCATCATGTTCCTAATTTACGTCTGCCAAACTCCACGTTCTGAGCGAAATTCAGGCTTTTCCCACAAACCACCATTCCGCCCAGCGTTTCCCGGCATGAGCGTCGTTCACGCCTGCCCTTTGGCAGCTTTTCACTTTCCCGGCCTACCTCGGTTTTTCGGTAAGCCCCAGCTTTTTCCTCGCTTTGCGAAGTGTTTTGTTTGCAAAATACGCCGCTTTTTCGTCATTTTCCCTGATGATACCATCTATAAAATCCTTTTCCTTCTGCAAACGCTCATATTCCTTCTGCATCGGTGAAAGCACGGAATTCACTGCTTCAGCCACGGCAAGCTTAAAATCACCATAGCCTTTTCCATCGAACTCCTTTTCTGCCTCCGCGATACGGATGCCTCTGCAGGAGCTATAGATTTCCAAAAGGTTACTGATTCCCGGCTTTTCCTCCGCGTAGCGGATTTCACTATCGGAATCCGTCACGGCACGCTTGCATTTTCTCACAACAGTATCTGCATCATCCATCAGATAGATACTTCCATTCACATTTTCGTCCGATTTCGACATTTTCTTCGACGGATCCTGCAGGCTCATGATCTTTGCTCCGCCCTTTCCGATATATGGCTCCGGAATCGTAAACACCTCTCCGTAGATTCCATTGAAACGCTCTGCTATATCCCTGGTAATCTCCAAATGCTGCTTCTGATCCTTTCCCACCGGCACATAATCCGCCTGATATAAGAGGATATCTGCCGCCATCAGGACCGGATAGGT
>JAFVAA010000080.1 GCA_017476305.1 Lachnospiraceae bacterium | reverse complement strand
TCGGTTGCCACCTGCACACAGTATCCGTCGGCTGTCGCTTTTCTCTTCCATGAGACAGTCAGGTTCCCTTTTTTCGTATTTTTAACAGATGACAGTTTAGTGGTCGTTAAAGCTGACGTAGAAGGCTTAAAATTATTTTCCCCATGATTTCCTTTAGAATACAATGTCAGGTAGTAGGTTCCCTTTGCTAAATAGAACTCATATACATTTCCCTGCACAATGTCCCCATTTTCATAGCTGATTTCCCCATAGCTGTCTTCCAGATATAAATCCAGATCTTCGATACATTTACTGAACTGAATTTGAAAAGAACCATTTGATGGCATGGTAAATTTAAAGATATCGGTAGTTTCATCATTCGTAAGTACGGAACAGATACTTTTTCCGAGGAAATTACTGATATCACTGGCACTGTATTTTGTATCGTTATTTGATGTCTGCAGTTCCGGATTCGTATCTTTGATGGGAGTAAATTCCGTGCTAAAGATGTAGGATACATTACTGCCCATATAATCTGTTGCCATTACCAGATTATAGTTTCCCTTTTTTAAGTATACTACGCCGGTAGTTTCCAAATTTTGTCTTTCCGTTCTCCAACCGGCAATTCCCTTTCCGTCGGAATCCGTGATACGGCAGTTAATGTAGATATGATTTTTCGCTTGAAAATGAATTGTAAGTTTGCCGGTCACCTCAAATGAAAAGTTATAAATATCCGGATTGCTCTCCGAAGGGGCTGTTCCGGTATATTGTGTTCCTAAAGTTATATTTCCTATTTCCCTTGCCTGTACTTTTGTACTCTGTCTGCCAAAGCCTGCACCAAATCCTGTTGCCAGTGAAATACCTAAAACGACTGCGATTACTATTTTTATAATTTTTTTCATAAGTTACGTTACCTCCATTTATCAATATTTTTTTGTTTTTCATCAAAATATCCCGTAAAAGATACCTGTCCCAGATCCCTCCTTTCCGATATCTGATGATATTTTTGGTGAAGAAGTGCTGCGTCCTGTATATTGCTACTTTTCGGCAGCAAAGAAGCATCACATCTCTTTTGGAGATACTTCTCTATTTGATTAGACGATTGAAAATGAAAAAAGGTTTAAGTATTAGCAAAAAAATAAAAATAATATGCAGAATATATCATTGTCTTTTGGAATGGATTGTGATACTATAAGTCAAAAGGAAAGGAGATGATTTTATGGAAACTGCTATGCATTATACAAACAGACCGATAACTGAAGTTATCGAATCGATGCAAAAAACTTTCATTGCCAAAAATGGCAAACTCCTTACAGAAGAAGAAGTTGTTATTCTGGTCGATGAAATCAGGGCAGAATTAAAAAAGACTGGAGAAATTGTGAATGAAAATTAAAATTTTTGCTGTCATAGATACTAATGTTCTTGTTTCTTCGGCAATTTCGCAGAAGAGTTTTCCTTACGATATTATGCAATTGATTAACAGTGGCAATGTGATTCCGATTTTTGATGGCAGAATGCTCAATGAATATTATAAAGTTTTTGATTATGATAAATTTAAAGGAAAAGATTTAAAAATGCCGTTGTTTAGCAAAGAAGACGTTTATGATATTCTTTATAGTGTTGTGAGCAATGGCATATTTATTGATGACGTTAAAGAGACAGAGATATACTTCTCTGATATAGATGATATTCCTTTTTTTGAAGTTAAAATGAGTTCTGATGAATTTGATCCTTACCTTGTAACCGGAAATGAAAAACATTTTCCAAAAACTGTTTCGGTAGTTACCCCAAAAGAAATGCTCAGTATCATGAAATATCTTGAAAGATTTTTATCTAAGGATGAAAATTATGATAAGGTTGTTCAGGATTTAATTCAGAGATATATATCAACACCAAAATATACATCTGGAACGAGTTTGCTTGAGAAGATATTTGATAAGGAAAACAAAGTAATTAGATCTTCATTTTTTGAAAAATAATTGGTTTATTAAATGGCATCTGCAATAAAGCGTATGTTTTTAAGCAGTTTATTTTTTATGGCTATGGACAGGGAAAGTTTTCTAAAGAAGGTTTTTAAGAAAAATATGTCAAAAATATGGTGAATTTCTATTTGCTTTTACTTTTCTTATGTTGTATAATAAATAAAGTTATGGGAAATTCTGCTATTTTTCCAAAACAGCAGAATCGTGCAAGGATGCAGAAGAAAGTCCTGCTTTTTACAGCAGGCAGTTACATAGTAGTTTCTGTCATTATTTTTTCATCATGACAGGGATACAAAGAGTATGGCAGAGGGTGAGCCAAAAGAGATTGTATTTTGGGTATGATGAGGCAGTGATGACACCAAAAATAAGAAAAGAGAGGTAGGTATTAAAATGGCAAACATTGATTTAAGCAAGTATGGAATTACCGGAGCAACAGACATTGTTTACAATCCTTCCTATGATGATTTATTCGCAGAGGAGACAAAGGCAGACTTAGAGGGTTATGAAGTAGGTAAAGTCAGTGAACTCGGTGCCGTAAACGTTATGACAGGTGTATATACCGGTCGTTCTCCGAAAGACAAGTTCATCGTAATGGACGAGAATTCCAAGGACACCGTATGGTGGAATACTCCGGAATATCCAAACGACAACCATGAGGCGAGCGAGGATACATGGAAAGCAGTAAAGGATATCGCAATTAACGAGCTTTCAAATAAGAGACTTTTCGTAGTAGATGCATTCTGTGGTGCGAACAAGGATTCCAGAATGGCAGTCCGCTTCATCATGGAGGTGGCTTGGCAGGCACACTTCGTAACGAATATGTTCATTACGCCGACAGCAGATGAGTTAAAGGATTTCGAGCCGGACTTCATCGTATACAATGCTTCCAAGGCAAAGGTCGAGAACTTCAAGGAATTGGGACTGAACTCTGAGACGGCAGTTGTATTCAATATCACGAGCCGTGAGCAGGTTATTATCAATACATGGTACGGCGGAGAGATGAAGAAGGGTATGTTCTCCATGATGAACTACTATCTGCCATTAAAGGGCATGGCTTCTATGCACTGTTCGGCAAATACAGATATGGAAGGAAAGAATACAGCTATCTTCTTCGGTCTTTCCGGAACAGGTAAGACAACCCTTTCTACTGATCCGAAGCGTCTCTTAATCGGTGATGATGAGCACGGCTGGGATGACAATGGTGTATTTAACTTCGAGGGTGGCTGCTATGCCAAGGTTATTGACCTCGATGCAGAGTCTGAGCCGGATATCTACAATGCGATTAAGAGAGATGCCCTTTTAGAGAACGTTACACTCGATGACAGCGGAAAGATTGACTTCGCAGACAAGTCTGTCACGGAGAATACCCGTGTTTCCTATCCGATCGACCATATTGAGAAGATCGCACAGAATGTAAACAAGATTTCTGCAGGTCCGGATGCGCAGAATGTCATCTTCCTTTCAGCAGATGCATTTGGTGTACTTCCTCCGGTATCTATCCTTACACCGGAGCAGACACAGTATTATTTCCTTTCCGGATTTACTGCAAAGCTTGCCGGTACAGAGCGTGGAATCACAGAGCCGACACCTACGTTCTCTGCATGCTTCGGTCAGGCATTCTTAGAGCTTCATCCTACGAAGTATGGTGAGGAGCTTGTAAAGAAGATGAAGAAGAGCGGTGCAAAGGCATATCTCGTAAATACAGGATGGAACGGAACCGGAAAGCGTATCACGATCAAGGATACCCGTGGAATCATCGATGCCATCTTAAGTGGTGATATCAATAAAGCTCCTACTAAGAAGATTCCTTACTTTGATTTCGAGGTTCCGACAGAGCTTCCGGGAGTAGATCCTAAGATCTTAGATCCTCGTGATACATATGCTGATGCTTCTGAGTGGGAGACAAAGGCAAAGGATCTCGCAGACAGATTCGTTAAGAACTTTAAGAAGTATGAGACCAATGATGCAGGTAAGGCACTGGTAGCTGCAGGTCCTCAGCTGTAAGAGATTATAGAGGTATTTTCATACGGACAGTTTATTTGAAAAAACTGGATATGAAAGAAAAAGAACTCCGTCATCATGGGAGGAACCATGTTGGTGGAGTTCTTTTGTATATCATTTTCATTGCATAAAAAAAGAATCGGGTATAAAATAGTGCTGTACACATTAACGATTAGAGATGGAGGATTGCCATGTGGAATGATATAGCGGAGCTAAGTGAAAAGAAGCTTGATTTATCCTATTTAAAGCAGATAGAGAGAAAAAAGAAGCTGATTCACGACGCATACGATCAGGATAGTATCGACAGATATATAGAGCACTCCGATGTAAAGCATATTTCATCCTCACTGAAGATTGAGGGGACACAGATATCGGATGATGATACGAGAGACATCTATGAGCAGATTATGCCGAAGGGGATAGAGTTTAAAACTTTTTTGGAATGTCACAATTTGTGTACTGCTGCGAAGATGATGAAAAGTCAGGCTTTAAGTGGAATCCCTCTGACATACGATGGTTTGATGAGTTTGCATCTCGCAATTGCTTCCAATCTTTTAAGTCAGCAGAATTCCGGAAGGATTAGAAGCAGGATGGTGCAGATTGGGCGGGGAAATTATGAGGTGGCTGCCATTAATCAGATTGATAAGCTTTTGCATCGTTTGTTCGACAGGTGTATGAAGATAGAGCATCCTGTAGTCCGGGCCGCATTTTTTAGCTATAACCTGGTTTCTATTCATCCATTTGTAGATTTTAACGGAAGAACAAGCAGATTATGCGAAAGCTATATTTTAGTAGAGGCGGGGTATCTGCCTGTGGACTTAAAGGAAAGCGAGATTCGGACATATATGGAGCTGATCCGGGATGGACAGGAAAAGGGAGATCGTGTGAATTATGAATATATCCAGTTTTTTTCAGATTTGGTCTGCAGGAAACTGGATGAGGTATTGGATTTATTGGAGATAGATTATGAGGAGCGGACGGAGAGGCAGATACAAAACCTTTCGGTTTTTTAAAGCGTATATCTCTTGTGACACATGGGAGAATGTGGTAGAATGAACCATAAGCGGTTTTCGTTATTAAAATCCGAAGGATTTTATGTATCTCCGGTGCTGGAAAACAGAGTAGCGAAGATGTGCCGGTAATAATAGAACTGCAAATAATAACCACCTTTTGGGGGTATGGTTTAAGGTGCGTTGGAAATTTATGGAGGAAATGGATATGGTAGTAGAACCGAGAGTAAAAGGGTTTATCTGTACGACAGCGCATCCGGAAGGAT
>JAFVAA010000816.1 GCA_017476305.1 Lachnospiraceae bacterium | reverse complement strand
TTCATGATTCGGGATGATCTGATGCAGCGTGTAGTGGCGAGAGAGGAGGAGCCGATTATTCCGTACATTGACAGGGTGGACGAG
Organism: Lachnospiraceae bacterium; assembly: GCA_017476305.1. Classification (GTDB taxonomy): domain Bacteria; phylum Bacillota; class Clostridia; order Lachnospirales; family Lachnospiraceae; genus Butyribacter. Next base: position 9,203 of record JAFVAA010000816.1, on the reverse strand, counting down.
CTCTCCGGTTCTCTCGGAGTTTCTACGATTCTGTTAGCAGGAAGCTCCGGTTCCTATTTTCATAAGGCAGACTATATCATCCAGATGAAGCAGTATCTCCCGTCAGATATCACGGAGCGGGCGAAGGATGAGGCATCAGAGTTTCCTTTAAAAAGGGGACAGGCTCAGGAGCCACTGGCATTTAGCACGGAGCGTGTGGTGTCTCAGGGAGGCTCGAAGGGGTAAAAATCCTCTTCCGGGGGAAGAGAAAATCAGAGAGGACAGTCGCATGGCAGAGGCGGCTACGGGAGAGGCGCAGAGCGTGAGGAAAGGATTAAGACGAAAACCTTTGGTACGGATGGATTTTCGATTAATAAAGAGCAGGTGGAGCTAAGATTTGTGGAGCAGCTCATTGACAGTGAGCAGGTGGATGCACTGGCACAGATTTTAATTTATCTTTCGAAAAATATCTTCGATGGGAAAAAGACGGTATCAGAATGTGTGGAGGAGCTTTATCGGGAAATCGGGAAAAAGGGCTTTTCGGCATTTGAAGGGGATACCTCGGATCATTTGGTGATACCGAGAAAGTATGAGGTGTATGAGATGTTAAATCGGTGCAGGGAGTTTATACGGATTCAGTAGGGGAGGATTTTTAAATTTTTAAGAAAAGTCAGGCCGGGGTTAAAAGGGATTCGCAGCAAGTATATGATTAGGAGATTTTTGCAATATGCAACAATCTCCTATTTTTGTTCCTTCTCAAACTGACGAATCGCCTGGCGTATTAAATACAGTACCTCTCCATTTATGGAGCGTCCCTCGTATTCCGCAAGGAGCTTTAATTTTTTATGTGTTTCTTCGTCAATTCACAGTCCTAGGTGTTTTTCTTTATCCATTATATTTCGTACCTTTCCATGTGATTGATGCTGTTTCTGGCTTCCGACTTATGTGCAGTACAGGTTCTGCATTTGCTGTAAAATCAGTGTCAGTCGGTGCAAAAACAACTATGAATAGATAACCATACAGTTTAAAATGGAAATAAACTTTTGTTGACAGTGAAAGCAGAGGGGGGAGTGCAGGAACTCGTTTTGGATGATACAATATAGAAAATGAACCAAAGTCAGCAATGTTCGATGAATTGAAGTCGAAGAAAAAAGAGGAAAATCAAGTGCATACCATTGGAAAGATAGACGAAGAAATTTATAATTGTGTAGCTAAGGATATTTTGACTAATGACGTTATTATTACAGATGAGCGAATCCGGCACATAAAGGAACGACATCCTAATGATTATGAAAGATTTTACTCATACATACCGGAAATGATTAAAAATCCAGATTATATCATTCAGGCAAATAAACCAAACACTGCTATAGTGTTGAAAAGGTTGATGAAAAATTTCAATTAGTGCTGAAAATTGTAACATCAACTGACAGGATTGATTTAAAAAATTCAGTCATAACTTTTTTGAAAATTAGTGAGCGTACATGGAAGAAGTATTTGAGAAATAAAAAAATTCTTTACAAAAGAGAATAAAAAAAGTATAATTTACATATATTGATGGAAGTTTCAATGAGGTGGAAATTTCGTGTCGCCACACACCATGATATAAGTGGTTAACAAGAGATGCAGGAGTAGGCACGCCTGCCGTTGAAACTTTCATTAGTATAGAAATGCCTGTTAAGTTTAGCGTCTGGTTCGTATTGGAAAAAAGTATTGTAATAATTCACAAAAATTCAAAGTGCTTTTTGTGTAAAATAACGAGTGCTTCATGTCACATCGGTGAAAGCCCCTGTTTGTCGGGGCTTTCTTTTTTTGAACTTTTTTTGGGTGAAAGAAATGGAAAAAAGCCAGGGCGGGGGTGTGGTATGGTTTAATGAAGTTGGACATGCTCTCTTTTGCTCTTAGTAGTTTTTCGTAATCTTCTTCTGAGAGAAGCCTATGACGACGTATTTGCTGATATCGTCAACGTGCTTTTATTCGGTGGCGAGAGGCTCGTCAGGGAAACGGAGCTCGTGAATTAATCCGTCATGTGGATGCGATATTAAAGATGATGGCAGTGCTGACCGGAAATAAAAAATTTGAGGATGCACAGAACCGGACAGGACATAAAGACAGAAAGGAAGAGGTGGCAAGTATGAGGACATTTTTAGATGATGCATGGGATGAGGGAATGGAGCAGGGCTTGGAACGGGGCTTGATGGAACACTTGATTCGACAAATATATAAAAAAATGCTTCTGGGTCAGGAGTCGGCACAGATTGCGGAGGATTTAGTAGAAGAGGAGGAAACCGTTCAGGAGATTTATGATGTCATTAACCGTTCCCTGTCGGAATTTGATGTGGAAAAAGTATATCTGGAACTGAAGGATAAGGAAATGGCAGCGGTGTGAGCATCGGAAGTTTTACGGAGAACTCTGGAGAAGTGCTGCAGGAATAGGCACGCCTGCCAGTGCAACTTTCATTTGTTATACGATATCTGTAAAGATATAGAGAAGGTGAGGGATATATGGTGGCAAGCAGAACAGAAAAGCAAAAAGAAATCGGTTAGATGTATTTGGGATGATGAAGCGTGTGTTTGGGTGGCTGGTAATGATTATATCCCATTAACTATGGAGTCGGATTCTTAAAATTTATCCAAAATCAGGACTTAGTCCATGAAACTGTTTTTTTGTGTTCCTTTTTGATATAAATTAGATGAAATTTTCATTATATTTCAAAGAAACTGTTAGTAATCGCACGTATATCAAAAGGGAGGATGAAAGGATGAAGGTATCAAAAAAAGGACTTTTTTGTGGTCTGGGAATTTTGGTTTTGGCAGTGGTGATGATTCTGGTTCTCAGGCTTACAAGTGGCACTAAGGAAACGAAGGGGACGAAAGAGGAGAAGAAAACGACAGAGGCGACAGAAACTGCGGAAACCAAAGAAACAGAAGGGGATGTTTTGGCGGAAATTACGGATGGGATTGGCAAGGCGAAAGAGGCTGTGGCAGTGAAAAACGGGGACTATCCGGAGTTTATCGCTGAGGATGATCTGGCAGTTCCGGACGAAGTGAAAAACAGAAACAGCATGAAGGGGGTTGCTGTACAGGTAAATGTGACGGTATCTTCCTATACCGGCAGTGGTTCTCCGAGTGTGCGTCTGTGCGCTATGGCGAGAGACTGGAGTGGTTGGGCTGATGGGGACAGCATGGCTGCTGTGGAGGTCGGAAAAAGCTATGATCTGTCCATGGATCTTTCTTCCTATGAGGATGAGGTTGGTTCCACGCTTGGGGTGGTCAGACTTCGCTTTGATGGTGAAGACGGGGATAAATTTGGCTATACGATTAACTCTGCTAGGATTACGGGACCAAAGGACAGTGAAGCAAAGGCATCTGTGGAGGTGAAGTTTCCGGTAGAGCTGCAGGCGGGAAATGGTTCGACAGGAACAGCAGCAGGTGGAACGATTAAAAAGAATCCATATGGAGATGATTACAACTGTGATACACATTTTACTATCCCAAGGGCATTTACGGAGGGACTCGGTGGATATCAGGATTTGAAGCTGCATGTAACCGGTTCTGTGACAGAGTATACAGCAGATGGGGCTCCGCAGGTCTATATTTATGGAATGGATTCGAAATATCAGAATTGGAATGATGTGCGTCAGGATTTGACAGAAAAACCACAGTCTTTTGATCTGACATTGGACATGGCACCATATGTAGCAGAAGGTACACTTGGTGAGATTGGACTTAAAGTGACCGGCTGTAAAGATGGTACGGAAGTTGCTTGGAATATTGAAAGTGCTGTTTTAGAAGGAAGTGGAGGTCAGGAAACGGTAGAAAAGGTCGATGTACAGTTAAAGTATACATTGACAGGAGAAAAGAAAACGGTTTCCAAAAAGGATACAGAGGTAGGAAAACACGGAAAATTAAAGATGGCAAAGGTATCCGGTTATACGGCACCTGTTATCGTGGATAGGGAAGGAAAGCCGTTTCAGATGCGTGGTGTCAGCACACATGGACTTTCCTGGTTCCCACAGTATGTAAATCAGGAAGCATTTCAGACGTTTCGGGATGAATGGGGCGTAAATATGGTAAGAATTGCGGTTTATTGCCGGGAGGGAGATAATGCCTATATTCAGAAGTGGGCTGATAAGCTTCGGAAAGAGAATGGAAGTTCTGTTACAGGTGACAGTGCTGCATATAACGATGCGTTGATTGAGGAGGGCGTAAAAGCGGCGACAGAGCTGGGAATGTATGCGGTCATCGACTGGCATGTGCTAAACTATAATCCGAATGAGGATTTAAAAGAAGCAAAGGCTTTCTTTACGAAATACGCAAAGAAGTATAAGGATTATGATAATGTACTTTTTGAAATCTGTAATGAGCCGACCGGAACGGAGTGGAAGGATGATTCCGGAAAGGATTTGTATACGTATTGTACCAAACTGGTAAAGACGATTCGTGACTGTGGAAATGATGCGATTGTCATCTGCGGAACACCTTCTTACTCGGCGAATGTAGATGATGTCATCGGACACACTCTGAGGGATAAAAATACAATTTATACATGCCATTTTTATTCTGCTTCGCACTACGATGCTCCGCAGAAAAGGATGACCGATGCACTGGAGGCTGGGGTTCCCGTGATGGTATCCGAGTTTGGTATCTGCACTGCTTCGGGAGATGGAAAGTATGATGTGGAAAATGCGGATAAATGGTTGGATATTTGCGATAAGAATAACGTCAGCTATGCGTGCTGGGCAATCAGTAATTCTTCTGAATCGGCTGCTTATTTTAAAACATCTGTAGGAAAGCCGGATGGTGCATGGACAGAGGATATGCTGACCAATACAAGTAAATATATCATTAACCGCTATCGTGACCGTCAGGAAAATACAGATGGAAAAGAGTAAAAAACAGTTGAAAAAAAACTGAAAATGGGTTATTCTTAAAGAAGTATATCCATATGACTGGCGGATAATGGGGATACCCATAGGGAGTATGGAGGAAAATGCCGACCGCCTGGGCAAGTGCTTGCCCGGGATGGTCGGTTTTTACTTTTAAGGAGGTAGATGTGTATGAGTTTAGAAAAGATTTCGTTGGAGAAAAGACTTCAGGAAAACAGTTATCCGGGAAGGGGAATCATCATTGGAAAAAGTGCAAATGGAAAATATGCTGTGACAGCGTATTTCATCATGGGGAGAAGTGAGAACAGCAGGAACCGTATCTTTGTAGAGGATGGAGAGGGCATTCGTACGCAGGCATTTGATGAGTCGAAGCTCAGTGATCCGAGTCTGATTATCTATGCGCCGGTTCGTGTGTTAGGAAATAAGACGATTGTGACCAATGGCGACCAGACGGATACGATTTACGAGCTGATGGACAAGCAGCAGACCTTTGAGCAGGCACTTCGTACCAGAGAGTTTGAGCCGGATGCGCCAAACTACACTCCTAGAATCTCTGGAATTATGCACATTGGTGATGGGAATTTTAACTATGCGATGTCCATTTTAAAAAGCAATCTGGGAAATCCGGACTCCTGTAACCGGTTTACCTTTTCCTATACAAACCCGGTCGCAGGGGAGGGACGTTTTATCCATACGTACAGGGGGGATGGAAATCCGCTTCCGAGTTTTGAAGGAGAGCCGGAGCTTGTCGATATTCCGGATGATATGGAGACATTTGTAGAACTTCTTTGGAATAATCTGAATGAGGAAAATAAGGTGTCTCTGTTTGTGCGGTATATTGATATAGGGACAGGAAAATATGAAAGCAGGATTGTCAATAAAAATCAGTAAAATCTACATTTGTGGAAAAGTATGTGGAAAGTCAAAATCTACAAAAGTAGAATATAGAAAAATAAGGATTTTTCCAAAAAAGTAATGTGGATAACTTTTATACACAGCTTTTGTTCATTGGAAAAGGAATCAAAAGGTAAGGCAGAGATAAAAGAGGCAAAGATAAAAATTAGAAACAAAAAAATATAAAAATCAGGAGGAGATTATGAAAGAATTAGAATTAAAGTATGGATGTAACCCGAACCAGAAGCCATCGAAGATTTTTATGCAGGATGGTTCCGAGCTTCCTATCACGGTTTTAAATGGAAAGCCGGGATATATCAATTTTCTGGATGCGTTTAATGGGTGGCAGCTTGTGAGAGAATTAAAAAAGACGACAGGAAAGCCGGCGGCGACCTCTTTTAAGCATGTATCCCCTGCGGGGGCGGCGATTGGAAATCCGCTGAGTGAGGTAGAGGCAAAGATTTACTGGGTGGATGATTTAGGGGAGCTGACACCGCTTGCTGCAGCTTATGCGAGAGCGAGAGGGGCAGACAGAATGTCTTCTTATGGTGATTTTATCGCTCTTTCCGATGTGTGTGATGTCTGTACGGCGAAGATGATTAAAAGGGAGTTTTCCGATGGAATCATTGCTCCGGGGTATAAGCCGGAGGCACTGGAGCTTCTGAAGGAAAAGAAAAAGGGAGCTTATGCGATTATTCAGATTGATGAAAGCTATGAGCCGAATCCGATTGAGCATAAAGAGGTGTTTGGGATTACCTTTGAGCAGGGAAGAAATGAATTAAATATTGACGAGGCATTTTTTAGCAATGTCGTGACGGAGAATAAAGAAATTCCACAGAGTGCGAAGGATGATATGGCGATTGCAATGATTACGCTAAAGTATACGCAGTAAAATTCGGTCTGTTTCGTGAAAAACGGTCAGGCAATCGGAATCGGGGCGGGGCAGCAGTCCAGAATCCACTGTACCAGACTGGCAGGGCAGAAGGCAGACAACTGGCTTTTAAGACAGTCTCCACAGGTTTTAAATCTTCCGTTTAAGGAGGATATGAAGCGTGCAGACAGGGACAATGCGATTGATCTTTATATCGGTGAGGATTATATGGATGTTCTGGCAGATGGTCTGTGGGAAAAGACGTTTACGGAAAAGCCTCCTGTATTTACAAAGGAAGAAAAGAGGGAATGGCTTTCCCAGGCTTCTGGTGTGACCTGCGGTTCGGATGCATTTTTCCCGTTTGATGATAATGTGGAACGGGCGTTTCGGAGTGGTGTCAGCTACATTGCGCAGCCGGGGGGCTCTATCCGGGATCAGGATGTGATTGATGCTTGTAACAGACATGGAATTGCGATGGCATTTACAGGGCTTCGTTTGTTCCATCACTGATTTTTTGGTAAAGGTACAAATCATGTTGCGTAGCAGGAAACCTATTGCAGAGCATGGAAGATAGAAAATGAACATTGTGAATAGCAGCGGTTTTTATCAAACGAATTTAAGAAAAGATGCAATTAAAATAGAATGGAGATTAGCATGATATCTGAGGAAATCAAACGTCTGAAGGAGGAAAAGGATGTCGTTATCCTGGCGCATTATTATGTAGATGGTGAAGTGCAGGAAAATGCGGATTTGGTGGGAGATTCCTATTTCCTTGCGAAGAAGGCGACAGAGGTTACACAGAAAAATATTCTTTTTTGTGGAGTCTCTTTTATGGGTGAGAGTGCGAAAATATTAAATCCGGAGAAGCGGGTGATTATGGCAGATGATCTGGCAGATTGTCCGATGGCACATATGGCAGAGCCTGAGAGAATTAAAGAGGTCAGGGAGAAGTACCCGGATGTGGCAGTGGTCTGTTATGTGAATTCGACAGCAGAGCTAAAGGCGATGTCTGATGTCTGTGTGACGTCATCCAATGCTGTAAAGGTAGTAAAGGGACTTCCGAATAAGCATATCTTTTTTATACCGGATGAGCATCTGGGACGGTTTGTAGCGGAAAAGCTGCCGGAAAAAGAGTTTATTTTTAATGATGGATTTTGCCATGTGCATACCAGCATTCATAAGGAAGAACTTTTAAAGGCGAAGGAGCTGCATCCAGAGGCTTTGGTACTGACACATCCGGAATGTAAGGAGGAAATTCTGGCTCTTTCTGATTTTATCGGAAGTACCTCCGAAATCATTTCCTATGCGACAGAGAGTGATACGAAGGAATTTTTAATCTGTACGGAGATGGGAGTATTTTTTGAACTGGAACAGAAAAATCCGGGGAAAAAATTTTATTCGGTAGGACACAGGCAGTTTTGTCCAAATATGAAACGAATTACTTTGGATAAGGTGAAGGAAGCTCTGGAAAAGCTGGAGCCGGAAATTCATATGGAGGAAGAACTGAGACAGAGAGCCAAAAAACCTCTGGCGAGGATGTTAGAGCTTGCAGAGTAAACCTACATGCCAGCTTCTGCTGATAACATCATGAATGAAAGGGTGTTTACTTTCGAAGCACCATCATAAATAAAGGCAGGTTTGCTTTTCGGGTTTGGTTTTTTAGAGAAATAGAAAATGTTTTGCGAGGAGGACGCTTTGAAGAAAAAAGTAGTAGTGGGAATGTCCGGGGGAGTGGACTCCTCGGTGGCGGCATATCTTTTGAAGGAGCAGGGCTATGAGGTCATTGGTGTGACGATGCAGATTTGGCAGGATGAATCCGAAGAAACCCTGGAATACGAAGGTGGATGCTGCGGATTGAGTGCGGTGGACGATGCCAGACGTGTAGCGCAGGTCCTTAACATTCCCTATTATGTGATGAATTTTAAGCGGGAATTTAAGGAAAATGTGATAGATTATTTTATCAAAGAGTATCAGGAGGGAAGAACGCCAAATCCCTGTATCGCCTGCAACCGCTATGTGAAGTGGGAATCTCTTTTACAGAGAAGCTTAGAGATTGGGGCGGACTATATTGCGACCGGACATTATGCCAGAATCTGTGAACTGCCAAATGGACGGATGGCGATTAAAAATTCTGTAACAGGAAAAAAGGATCAGACCTATGCACTTTATAATCTGACACAGGAGCAGCTAAGAAGGACGCGTATGCCGGTGGGAGATTATGAAAAGCCGGAGATTCGTGCTATTGCAGACAGAGTAGGGCTTCCGGTGGCGCATAAGGCAGACAGTATGGAGATCTGCTTCGTGCCGGATGGAGATTATGCAGGCTTTATCGAGATGGAAACGGGAGCGAAGTCAGAACCCGGTAATTTTGTGGATTTAGAGGGAAACGTACTTGGAACGCATCAGGGCATTATTCACTATACGGTGGGGCAGAGAAAAGGTCTGGGAATTGCAATGGGGTATCCGGTGTTTGTCATAAAAATCAGACCGGAAACGAATGAAGTGGTGCTGGGAAGGGCAGAGGACAGCCTGACGGATACGGTGTATATGAATCATGTAAATTTCATGAC
>JAFVAA010000815.1 GCA_017476305.1 Lachnospiraceae bacterium | reverse complement strand
CGTGCATTCTCTTTCTGTTTAGCAGCTGCTCAGGAAATCTATGTAATGCTCCGCAAGCTCCTCCAACCTTTCCAAATCCATTTCCGTGTACTTCTCCCAGATATTTTTTCTCTCCATAAGTCCCTCCTGTGAATCTCCTGTATATTTTCTTTTTTCTATCAGACTAACATACTTTTTAATTTGCAAAAGATAAAACTCCCTGTAAATTAAAAAACTCTGTTTAACATCTTACCACTAATTCCCCTCCCGTGTAAAGGGTGGAAAACGAAGTTATCTAAGAAGTGTTGTCCAAAAGTTTCCATTCACAGCTACATCCCGGAAACCAAAAAAAGCGCGAAACCTCCCTTCCATCTGTTTCGCGCTTTTCACACTTTTTTCTCAAACGTAACCAAAAACGTTACGCACTTCTTCTCACATCTCACCTCGATCCTTGCCCTGTGCAGCTCCACAATCTTTTTTGCAATTGCAAGTCCCAGTCCGTAATGATTATTTTCATTGTCCCTCGAAAAATCCGTCCGGTAAAACCGGTCAAATAGGTGTTCCCGCTGCTCCTCCGTAATCTCCGTCCCTGTATTGGTCACGGAAAAGCAGATATCTTTCTGTCCGTTCTTTAAGCAGACAAAGACACATTCCCCCTTTGCTGAATACGCAATCGCATTTTCTATCAGAATCGCTACCAGACCGGACAGCTGCTCCCTGCTTCCAAAAATCACCGTATAGCGAATCATAAGTGTACGTGCCTCATCTTCAAAGGCAATATTGATCAGAGCGACCAAAAGGCCATCCCCCTGTCGTTCTATCCGGTAGAAAAACTTTCCTGTCCTTCCGGCATTTTCTTTCCCATTCTTCGCCCGACAGGCAGCATCTGAAATTTCCTTTCCCGAATACAGAGAAACCTTTCCCAAATCTACCGCTTTCACACTCCCGTCTCCGGAAAAGAAAACGGAATAAATCTGTCTGACCGCAGACGCATTCTCCCGCTCTCCATCCTTCTTATCCGGTGGTGGAAGGGTATGACCGTCCGCAGTGTCTCCACCACTTCCATAATCTTCACAATAGTTCCGAAGCAAGTCCTGACTCCGTTCATAAATCAATCTGTAATCCGCATAATAAATCATAAGTATTGTTCCTGCCAGTAAAAACAGCATGGCAGATACCATCCAAATGATAATCTTCCTTTTCGTTTTTCGAAACATTTCTCCCTCATTTCCAAAAGCCTGAATTCCTTATCCCGTAACCTTACGGTCTGTCCGGTTCTGGTACATCGTAAAATCGAAGTCGCAGTATTTAACTCAATATCTCCGAATGTCAGCATATGATCCGTCCGGTGAATCACACGCCTGCCAAGAGCCCGGATACGCGCCAGCAGTTCCCTGCTCATAAAAGGCTTTGTCAAATAATCATCCGCTCCACTATCCAGTCCTAAAACCTTATCCTCTACATCATCCTTTGCCGTCAGCATGAGAATCGGCGTCGTATCCTTTTCTTCCCGAAGCTTTTTAGTGATTTCAAGCCCTGATTTTCCAGGCAGCATGATATCCAGCACCAGAATATCATACATCCTGCTCTGTGCCAGTATCAGTCCCTCATCCCCATCATTACAAATATCTGCATCATAGCCTTCCTGCTTTAACAGCTCGGCTATCGCAAGCTCATCTGCCAGTGTCTGCAGCTCAGATACAGAACCGCTAATCTGTGTAAACGTAGTATTTAACTGCTCCATAGATGCATCAGTTTCCTCCGTAGAAGCCCCATTTTCCTCAGAAATTGCAGACAAATCCGAAATAATGTCAAGCAGAGCATTCTTTGCCTCTGCTAAAGACGATACCCGTCCATGAATATTATTCGATGTATCCTTTACATTGCCAACCTTCGCAGACATCCGCTCCATATCTGCTTTCGTGGAATCCAGCTGAAGCTCCTGCGCCGCAAAACTGTCGTTCAATTTTCGAAGAACCGCTACCGAAGATTCCGAATCAGAAAGAAGCCGCTCCACAATCGACTTAATCTCATCGGCACTCGTTCTGGACTGAGCCGCTAACTGACGGATTTCATCTGCCACTACAGCAAAGCCTCTTCCTGCATCGCCGGCACGTGCCGCCTCTATCGAAGCATTTAAAGACAATAGATTCGTCTGTGTAGCGATGTTGGTAATCGCCTGTGTAAAATCGGAAATCGCTTTTGCAGATGCATTCGTCGAATGAATCGTATCCCCGATTTCCTTTACCGACTGCGTCACCTCATCGCTTTGCTGAAGTAATATATTCAGTGCATGCATCGCTTTCTCACAGGAATTTTCCATTTCCAATGCATATTCATCCATTTCACTGACATTAGAGGCAATGTTTTCAATATTTTTTCCAATATGGTCTGTATTGGTCACGGAGCTTTCCACGCTTTCCGCCTGCTCCTGTGCCCCCTTTGAAATCTCTGCTACAGCCTCCGAAATCTGTCCGGAGGTCTGCGATGCCTGCGATGCAGAATCTGCAAGTCCCGTACCTGCATCCGTAAGCTCCTTTGACATATTTTTCGCCCGGTCAATCACCTCATACATTTTTTCAGACAAAAGCTTTGCGCTTCTCTGAATGCTGCCTACTTCATCTCTTCCTATCTGATCATCGGAAGGAAATTCTATGGACAGATTTCCTTCTGCCAGCTCGTCCAGTTCCTTTCCCACCCGAATGATTCCATCAGAAATCTCCTTCGTCACAAGCATGGCAAAAACCAGCAAAAGCAAAATAAAAATCGCAAAGAAAACGGAAACGCCGAGCATCATCGTACTGTTTTTCTTTGCTGCAGCTGCATTTTCCGCAGTTACCCATTTTTCCGTAATCTCCTGCATATCACCAAAAACAGTTCTTGCCGTCGTAAAATTACTGTTGAACGCACTCCAGTCTCCCTCATTTTTTTCGACATCATAAGAGCTTTCCCATGTGTTATAATCTGTAGAAAAGCTTTCAAATGCTTCTGTAAAAGTAATGCCATTTTCCGACACCGTTTCCCCGTAGAGTTCCTTGACAGTTTTCGCAATCTCCTCTGCTTTCTTTAAATCCTCTAATACAATCTGCTTATTATCCCGGTACTCTGCCAGCTTCTCTGCTGACTTTTCCTCCATAATCTCTTTCGGCATACTACTGAAGCCATTTACTATATCATAATACTGTGTCGCTCCCAGAAGCGATTTATAAAAGGCACAATCTGCCTGAACAATGTTACTGTTTACCTGATACAACGTATCATAATAAAGCTTCTTCGCCTCCTTTTCCATGCTTCCTATCTTTACACTGGCTAAAAACACAGAAACCGCCATGAACACCACGATTGGTACAACCACCAGAAATAATTTGACCTTTACCTTTACATTTTGAAACATCTGCTCTCTCCTCTTTTCGTATTTATAGCTGTAAAAAACTTAAATTTTATCCTGACTTATGTCCCAAAAGAAAAAACCTCGAAAACCTACGATTCCCTCGGGCGCAAGCACGCTTCGCATCAGAATAAAGTCTCTTGTTCATTGTACAACATAAACATTGAATAAAGATTGAACAGAAGCATTCTGCTGCACATATCCTGTTCATTTAGTGTCTTCGGATCAAAAACCAAACCGCACT